>JBHOQZ010000481.1:0-14715 GCA_042408635.1 Chloroflexota bacterium | reverse complement strand
GTCCACGCCGCCGTCGGCGCGCCGGCCGCAGCCGCCCCGAGGCGCGCCGCCATCGCCTCGCGCAGCAGCCGCTCGCGCCGCGCGCCCGCATACACTTCGACCCGCTGCGGGTTCAGGTCCACCGTTCCACCTCCCAGCGCCGCTTCCTGCAACCACAGTAAAGCGTGACATTGAAAAAGTCAATACATGTGTTGAGAAAATCAATGTCTGCTCGCGGCGCGCCCCCGGTGGTACACTGGAGCGGGGAGACAGGCGTGCGGAGAGGTGTGATGGCGACCGAGCTGCTGGAGTTGGCGCGCGCGACGGCGGAACGGCTGTCTGAGGACGAGGCGCTGCGCGGCGCGGTCCTCACCGATGCCGGCTACGCCCCGCTGCTCGACTGGGCGGTCAACCGCGCCGTGGCGATCGCCGGCCGGCTGGCCGCGAGCTCGCCCGGGGAGGCCGAGGCCGCGATGGCGGGGGCCGGCGCGGCGCTGCGGACGGTGCTGGGCGCGGCCGTGGCTGCTGCCGAGAACGCCAGCCGGGACGAGTTGCTCGGGGCGCTGCGGGAGCAGGCCGACGCGCTCATGGTCCCCGCCGACGGGCTCTCGGCGCTGGATCAGCTTGCGCTCGACCCGGCCGCCGATCCCGACGCGCGCGCCGAGGCGATCGCGACCGCTCTCGCCGACCTGCCCCTCGCCAGCGCGACCGAGCCCGCCGAGCCCATCGCTCCTCCCGACGCCGCGGGGCCAGCGAGCGCACTTGAGCCGCCGACCCACACCGCCGAAGCCCCGCCGCCCGACGCGTCCGCTCCGCCGCCGCGCCCGGACGCCTCACTCCCCCAGCCACCCGAGCTAGCCGAATCGGCCCCGGCCACCGGCGAGCCCATCGAGGCGCCCGAACCCGCTCACTCCAGCGATCCCAGCAGCGAGCGACAGGCCGAGGGAGCCGCGCCTCCTCTCTGCCAGACCGCCGAGGCAGCCACCTCCCCGAGCGCCGAGGCAGCCACCTCCTCCCTCTCCCTCAGCATTGGGGGAGAGGGCCGGGGTGAGGGGGCCACGCGCCGGGGCGAGGGGACCTCCCCAGCGCGGCACCGGCGCAAGCGGGGCGGCCGGCGCCGCTCGCGCGAGGACGGTGAGCGATGACCCAGACGGTTGAGCGGCCACCCGCGCGGGGACGCGGCGGCTTCGGGCGCAAGCTCTGGCTTGGGCTCGCCGTCATCGTGCTCGTGCTCGTCG
This sequence comes from Chloroflexota bacterium, assembly GCA_042408635.1. Lineage (GTDB taxonomy): Bacteria > Chloroflexota > UBA6077 > FW602-bin22 > JBHOQZ01 > JBHOQZ01. The sequence continues at coordinate 13,498 of JBHOQZ010000481.1, read as the reverse complement.
GCGTGGCGGCGCTGTTCTACTTCGTCGGTCGCGGCGCACCCGAGCAGCGGGCGGGCGAGCGCGCCCGCGAGGCGCAGCCCGCCGGGCCGGCCGCTGGCCCGACGATCAGCCTGGGTGGTGCCCCGGCCGTCGCCACCGACTGGTACGCCGTCTACTTCACCGAGCCGAAGTACCCTGACAACCCGGCCAACCACACCGGCGGCCTTGACCAGCGGCTGGTGGCGCTGATGGACACGGCGCAACGCACCCTCGACGTGGCAGTCTACGACTTTGACCTGGCGAACGTGGCCGAGGCGATGGCGCGGGCCAGGGCGCGCGGTGTCGTGGTACGCATGGTCACCGACAGCGACACGCTCAACAACACCCGCAACCGGGCGGTGCAGGCGGCGTTCGACATCCTGCGCCGCGCTGGCATCCCGATCGTCGAGGACAACCGCCAGGAGATTATGCACGACAAGTTCACCGTCGTAGACGGCGAATGGGTGGCGACCGGCTCCTGGAACTACACCGACGGGGACACCTACCGCCTCAACAACAACCTGATCGTGCTGCGCAGCCGGGAGCTGGCGGCGAACTACACCAACGAGTTCGAGAAGATGTTCACCCAGCGCCGGTTCGGTTCGGCTAAGCCGCGCGGCTCGCCCTATCCGACGATCATGGTCGGCACCGCGCGCATCCAGACCTACTTCGCGCCGCAGGACGACGTTGCCGACAAGATCATCGCCGAGATTGGGCGGGCGCAGCGCAGCATCTTCTTCGTGGCGTTCTCGTTCACGCACGACGGCATCGCCCAGGCGATGCTCGACCGGGCGCAGGCGGGCGTCAAGGTGGCTGGGGTCTTCGAGACGACCGGCTCGAACACCCCGTTCTCCGAGTACAATAAGCTGAAGGCGGCCGGCCTCGAGGTCTACCAGGACGGCAACCCCTGGGTGATGCACCACAAGGTGATCATCATCGACGAGCGCACGACGATCCTCGGCTCGTTCAACTTCAGCCAAAACGCCGACAAGGGCAACGACGAGAACCTGCTCATCATCGAGGATCCGATGCTGGCGGGCGCCTTCAAGGCGGAGTTCGACCGTGTGGTGAACGTCGCCCGCAACCCGCCGGTTCGGAAGCGCTGAGACGGTGCGAGCACATATCTTGCTGCCGGAAGTCGCGCCTCCCTGGTCTGGCGGGGGGCGCCGGACATTGCCATGCCACGGGCTGGGGCTGGGCGGCCCGGGCGGAAGGCAGTGTGGGTGGCGGTGTGCGCGGGGCACGGCCGGCTGGGCGCCCCGGGTGACCTGTCAACGATGTCCGCTGAAGAACTGCTCCAACCTGCTGACGCAGGGGCTCTTCGTCGTGGTGTTCGTGCGGACGGCGCGCGACGCGCTGTGCCGTCCGCACCGCATCGCGGTCAATGCGGCGCTGCTGTTCGGTACCGAGGCCTGCCTGATCGCGCTCCAGCGGTTCCAGGCGATCGCCCACCCGCTGCCCGATCCACTGGTGGGCATCGTGCTCAGTTCGCTACTCATGGCGCTGCCGTTCCTGCTGCTGCGCCTGGTCGATGCGTTCGCCGCGGTGCCGCGCTGGCTCATGGGGGCGAGCTTCGCCGGGCTCGTACTCTGCGCGCTGGGCATCGTGCTGCTGCCGCAGCCCTTCCCACTGCCGATCGTCGCGTTGTACGTGCTCTACTTCATCGGTCTGCAGGTCTATGCCACGGCGGCGTTCATCTAGTTCGCGCGGCGGGCGAGCGGCGTGACTCGGCGGCGGCTGCAGGCGGTAGCGGTGGGCTCGGCCAGCCTCGGGTTGCTCCTGGTGGTGGCCGGGTTCCAGGCGGCGCTGCCCGACCTCGCCACGCTCTGAACCGCGCTAAGCCGGCCCTGCACGCTCGGGGTGGGGATCGGCTATTTTCTGGGCTTCGCGCCGCCGCTCTGGCTGCGGCGCGCCTGGCAGGCGCCGGAGTTGCGTCCCTTCCTCGGCCGCGCGGCCAACCTGCCGCGCCTGCCCGATACCGCCGCCATCGTCGCCGAGCTCGACCGCGGCGCGAGTGCCGCGCTCGGCGCGCCGGTCGCCGGCATCCTGCTCTGGGACGAGGCGGCCGGGGGCCTGCGCGATCCGAGCGGCAACCTCGACGCGGCCGACAACCTCATTGGCGGCCGAGCTTTCACGCGGCAGGAGGCGGTGCTCTCGCTCGACGCCCCGCGCGACGACCCGACGAACGCCGAGCACTATCACCACTACTGGGCCAACGTGGTGTTGGCGGCGCCGATCACGGCCGGAACCCGGCGGCTGGGCGCGCTCATCGTCTGCTCACCGCGCGCGCCGATCTTCGCCGACGACGACCTGGTGCTGGTGCAGCGCTTGGCCGACCAGGCGACCGTGATCCTCGAGAGCCGGGCGCTGATCGACGAGGCGGCGCGCATGCGGGCGCGTGGTTGCTTTCTCGACCGCCGCGATGCTGGAGGTCGACGAGGCGGCGCGCATGCGGGCGCGTGAGGAGGCGACACGCCTGAAGGACGATTTCCTCTCGGCGGCAGCGCATGACCTCAAGACACCGCTGACGACCCTGGTCGCCCAGGCGCAGCTCTTCGAGCGCCGCGCCCTGCGCCAGCCCGACGCCCCGGCCGACCTGCGCGGCATCCAGCGGATCGTGCGCGAGGCGGAGCGCTTGCGTGCCTTCGTCCAGGAGCTCCTCGACGCGGCCAGGGTGGAGGAGGGGCGGCTGGTGGGCACCCGGGAGCTGGTCGACCTGACCCGCATCGCCATGCAGGCCGCCGAGCGCGTGAACAGCCCCGGCCATCGCTGCCGGGTCGACGCGGCGGAGCCAGTGGTGGGCATGATTCGACGGAGTGCGCATCGCCCAGCTCCTCGACAACCTCGTCGACAATGCGGTCAAGTACAGCCCCGAGGGGGTGAGATCACGATCCGGGTCCGCAGCGAGCGGGTACCCGGTCGCCGAGATCCTTGCACTGGAGGGCTATGGAGTCGCCACCGCCGCCAACGGCCCCGAGGCGCTGGCCGCGATCGAGCGGGCCGAGGCCAGGCCCGCGCTCGTCCTGCTAGACATGCGGATGAACGTGCTCGACGGCTGGGGGTTCGCGCGGGCGCTGCGCGACCGCGGGCTCGACCTGCCGATCGTAGGCATGACCGCGACCCAGAGCGCGCGACGCTGGGCCGAGGAGATCGGCGCGCAGGGCCACGTCGCCAAGCCGTTCGACCTGGGCGAGCTCCTCGCCGCCGTCGCCCGCTTCCTCCCCCCGCCCGGCAGCACCGTCGCCTGCTGAGCCGCCGCTAGAGCGGGCGGACGAAGCGGCCGTGGCCGGGCCGGCCGACGATCTGGCCGTTCTGGAAGACGACCTCGCCCCGGACGATCGTGGTGTGGACGCGGCCGGGCACGGTCAGCCCCTCGTAGAGACGGCCCGTCTCCTTGCCCCGGCTAAGGAAGGCGCTGCGGTCGATCGTGTACTCGGCGCTCGGATCCCACAGGGTGACGTCCCCGTCGCTGCCGGGCACGAGCGCCCCCTTCTGTGGGTAGACGCCGAACCGCTGGGCGGGGCCGGTGCAGAGCAGGCGCACCACGTCCCCCAGGTCGAGCCGCCCCTCGTCGACCCCCTTCATCACGAGGGGCAGCAGCACCTCGACGCCGATGGCGCCGGCCGGCGCGCGGAAGATGTCTTCCCAGCCGACCTCCTTTTCGCGCACCAGGAATGGGCCGTGGTCGCTCGTGACCATAGTGATCGTGCCGTCCTCGATGCCGGCCCACATCGCCTCGATCTCGTCGGGATCACGCAGCGGCGGATTGATCTTGGCGTAGGGGCCGATCTGCTCGTAGAGGCTGGCGTCCCGGTAGAGGTACTGCGGGCAGGTCTCGACCGAGACGTCGTAGCCGCGGTCGCGCGTGGCCCGCACGTGCGCCACCGCCGCGCCGACGCTGGCGTGGACCACGTGCACGCGCGCCTCGGTCGCCTCGGCGATCGCCATCAGCCGCGCGGTCGCCAGCGCCTCGATGACGGGCGGGCGCGAGCGCGGGTGGGCGCTCGGGTTGCGGTCGCCCTCGGCCAGCAGACGCCGGGTGTAGAGTTCGATCAGGTGCTCGCTCTCGCAGTGGACGGCCACCAGGTGGTCGAACTCCGCTACCAGCTCGAGCGCCTGGTAGAGCGGCCCGTCGTCGGGTAGGCAAAGGCCGACGAACTCGTCCTCGCGTCCGAGCGGCGCGGCGTGCATGAAGATCTTGAAGGCGATGGCGCCGGCCTCGATCTGGCCGCGGATCGCCTCGCGGTCGAGCGTGCCGCAGGTGCCGAAAAGGGCGAAGTCGACGTAACTCTGCTGCTCGCCGAGCGCGCGCCTGGCGTTGAGGACCTCGGCGGTGAGGACGGGCGGCATGGTGATCGGCATCTCGAAGAGGGTGGTGACGCCGCCAGCCGCCGCCGCCGCCGATTCGCTCGCCCAGTCGCCGCGCTCCTGGTAGGCAGGGGCGCGGTGGTGGAAGTGGGCGTCGATGATGCCGGGCAGGACGAGCAGCCCCGCAGCGTCGATCGTGCGCTGCGCGGCGGGCAGCGCGCCCGGGGCCGCCAGCAGCGCGACCCGCCCGTCCCGGATCCCCACGTCCGCCGCCTGCTGACCGTCGGGCGCGACGACCGTGCCGCCGACGATCGCTAGATCGAGCCCGTTCCCCTCGTTCATGCCCCTGCCCCCTCCCGCCGGGTACGCGCTCGCACGTGCGCGACCGCGTGGTTCCGGGCCCATCATAGCAACTTCAGGGTCCGCTCAACGCCGGACCTACCGGGTCGGGCGCACATTGGCAGCAGTGACCGTTGGCCGGCAAGCGGCACGATCGACGGGGCGATGGCCCGAGCGGGCAGGGGAGCGCGGTTAGACGATGGTGGCCGCGCTGACGCCGCCCAGGCGGGTGATCGACTGGCGATACTCCCACTCGATCAGATCCTTGATCGCGTGGGCGGCTCGGCCCTTGATCTCGATGCCGAGCAGGTTCGCCGCGCCGCGCTCCTGGCCGACCGAGACGGCGTTGCGCGTCATCGGCTTGAGCACGCGCGAGGGGTCGCGGCCCTGGATCGTGGCGGCCAGCGCGAGCGCCGCCGTCTCGCCCTCGCGCAGGGCCAGATCCGCCGTCGGCGGCAGGGGGCGCCCGGTCTTCGCGTCGGTCACCAGCGCGCTGTCGCCGACGACGAAGATCTCCTCGTGGCCCGGTATTCGCTGGAAGCGGTCGACCTGGACGCGGCCGCCCGGCCCGGTCGGCAGGCCCGCCTCGGCCAGCAGCTTCGGCGCGCGCACGCCGCCGGCCCAGACCAGCACGCCCGCCTCGATGGCGGTGCCGTCCTTGAGGATCACCCGGCCCGGCTCCGCCCTCGCGATCGGCGCGTTGACCCGGATTTCCACGCCGAGCTCGCGCAGCGCCGCGATGGCCGCGTCGACCGTCTTGCCCGACCAGCCCGGTAGAATGGTGGGCGCGGCATCGACCAGAATGATCCGAGGCTTGGGCAGCCGGTAGTTGGGCGGGTCGCTCGCGACTCGCCGCTGGGCCTCCCACAGACCCTCCATAAACTCGGCCAGCTCGCCCGCGACCTCGACGCCGGTCGCGCCCGCGCCGCCGATCAGCACGGTCAGCCGGCGCTGAAGGTCGACCAGGTCGACCTCGCGGTTGTCCTGCTCGAGCCTGGCCGCGTCCTCGATCGCCCGCGCGACCGCGATGCGCAGGCCGCGCGCATCCTCGGTGGTCAGGAACGGGCGCATGTGCTCGCGCACGCCTGGGATGCCGAAGTCGTTGCTGACGCTGCCGAGTGCGATGACAAGGTACTGGTACTCGACCGGCCCAGCCGAGGTCTCGACGCGGCGGCCGTCCGGCCGGATCGCCGACACCTCGGCCTGGAGGAAGCGGACGAGCTTCTCGTCGATCAGACGGTCGAGATCGATGTCCAGCTCCTCGTCGGAGCGCTGGCCGCTGACCAGGCGCGGCAGCTCGGTGGTGAGCTGGTGGTGCGGCTGCCGGTCGATCAGCAGGATCCAGTGGGGCGTGCCGTCGGGGTCGGGTACGTCGCGCAGCAGGCTGGAGAGGCGCTGCGCCACGTGGAGCCCGCCGTAGCCCGCGCCCAGGATCACGATATCCTCGCGGTGGATCGGGTTGTTCATCGTCGTCACTCTCCCGTGCGCGGCGGACGCCGCCGTCCCCGCGCCACCTCCCAATGTTCGCCGCTCGGATCACCCTCCGCTGTCAGCCTTCTGACACCGCGGCCCCATGGCACCTCGCCCACCGCCCGCGGCGGGCTCAGGCGCGCTCGCCGGCTGCGTGCCCACCCAGCCGGCGGAGCAAGAGCCAGACCGCGGTCATGCCGCCGATGATGCCGAGTGGCACCAGCCGCCGCGGCACACCGCCGCCGCCCGCCTGGGCGGCGTTCGCCTTCTGTCCCGGTTTCGAGGGGGTGAGGGACGCCATGCGGGCCGCCAACATGCGCTGCGCGCGCTCGATGCTCGCCTCGCGCAGCGGCCGGGTGCCGGGGGCGGGCTGGCGGACGCCCTCCTCCCGCTCGATCAGCACGCTGTTGACCTCGGCGCCGATCAGCAGCACCTGCCCGATGAAGCTGAAGTAAGTGAGCAGCAGCAGGGCCAGGCCGAAGCTGGCGCCGTAGCGGTTGAAGTTGCCGAAGGCGTTGGCGTAGAGCGGGAAGAGCGAGTTGACGACGACGAAGGCGACCGCCGCTAGGACCGCGCCGGGCAGCACCTGCTTGAATGTGAAGTGGCGATTGGGCACCACCCAGAAGAGCGTGAGGAACAGGATGAGCGCCGCCAGAAACGAGATCGCCCAGCCGATCACCAGTTGGCTCGCGCCCACGTCGAGGCCGAGGAGGCCGAAGAGCTGGTCGGAGAACTGAGCGATCAGCGTCGTCAGGCTCGAGGCGAGGATCGAGATCACCAGCAGGCTGGCGAAGACGAAGATCAGGATGAAGCCGACGATCTTCTGCTGCCAGAACGGCCGACCCTGGACACCGAAGACCGTGTTGAACGCCAGCTCCATGGCACCGAACAGGCTCGAAGCGCTGATGACGAGTAGGATGAATGAGATGATTCCGAGCACGCCAGCATAGTTGCTGGTTGTCGCGAGCCCGGTCCGCAACGTCTCGGTGACCTGCGGATCGTTCGGGAAGGCGGCGACGATGATCTGGAAGATCTCCTGCTGCACCCGCGGGTTCTGCAGCACGACACCGATGATCGTGACCAGCGAGAGCACGATCGGGAACATCGAGAAGAGCGTGTTGTACGCGATGATGGTGGCGAGCGAGGCGGCCTGATCCTCACCGTACTTGCGGATCAGCCGCCCGAGGAACGACCCCTGAAAGCGCTGCCAGAGCGAGCGCACAGTGTCGAGCATGGCATTCACCTCCGCCGGCTGCAAACGCAAATCGCGGGCCAGCCCCCGCCCACATGCAGTGCAGCAGCCCTAGGATCAGCGCTCGGCAGTCTCGCCCGAGCCGCCTCTGTTGACGGCCCGCCGCGGGGGTGAGCACTCCGCGGCCGGCTGCCAGATGCCGTGCCCTAGCCGCGGCGCCGGTGGGCAGGCCAGTGCCAGCCGACCGGCGCGGGTTCGGCGTTAGTCGAGGTGCCGCTCGATCTCGCGCAGCAGCGCATCCTTGCGCTGGTTGCCGATCAGGCGGTTGACCTCCTGCCCGTTCTTGAATAGGATCAGCGTCGGGATGCTCATCACGCCGTAGCGAATGGCCGACTGCTGGTTGGCGTCCACGTCGAGCTTGGCGATCTTGAGTTTGTCGCCCTTCTCCTCGGCGATCGCATCGATCGTCGGGGCCAGCGCGCGGCACGGGCCGCACCAGGTCGCCCAGAAGTCGACCAGCACCGGGGTCTCGGACTTGAGCACCTCCTGCTCGAACGTCGCGTCGGTGACGGCGATAGCCTTCGACACGTGTAGTTCCTCCTCTGCTCTCGGGGCGTGCTCGCGCTCGGCGGCTGGCCGGGCGCGGAAAGTCGGCGGGGCTAGGCGCGGCTCGCGTCCGGGGTCGCGACCGGTCGCGAGGGGGCTTCCGGGTGGGCGACCGCCTCGTCCGGGTCCTCCGGCACGGGGCGGTTGTCCATGCGCAGGAACAGCGCCAGGGCGCGCTCGAGCTCCCGCTCGCACGGCGTGCCGCTGCTCTGGCGCCGCGTGCAGTCGTTGATGTGGTCGGCGACCAGGCTGATGCCCACCTTGTCGAGCGCGGCCCGCGCAGCCATGAACTGGGTGATGACCTCCTCGTACGGTCGACCCTCGGCCATCATCCGTTGCAGTCCACGGACCTGTCCTTCGATTCGGCGCAGCCGGGCCACCAGCTCCGTGCGCGTCTGTGCCATCGACTCCATGGTACCCCCAACGGGTATAGCGTACTACGCCTGTCCCGCCGGGTCAAGTCGTGCGCGCGACACCGCGCTCAATCACACTGCCCCGCGGCTCAATCACACTGCCCCGCGCAATGCGCGCGGCTGCCCGCGCGCTCCCGGGCACGGCCCGCCGCACCGGCCGACGCGGATCGGACCGACCCCGAACGATCGGTCCGGCCGCCTGGAATGCCGCGCGGCAACGTGGCCGCGCTCGCCGCGAGAATCCGGCCCTCGAACCGGGCGGCATTCTGCCGACGCGGCGCTACCGCACGATCACCAGCTCGCGCGTCGAGCAGTTCAGGTTCTCGGCCGCGCCGTCGGGCCCGACGCAGACGATATCCTCGATCCGCACGCCGTAGCGACCGGGGATGTAGATGCCGGGCTCGGCGCTGAACACCATGCCTGGCTCGAGCCGTTCGCGGTTGCCGGCGACGATGTAGGGGTGCTCGTGGCCGTCGATGCCGATGCCGTGGCCGAAGCGGTGAATGAAGTAGTCGCCGTAGCCCGCCTCGGCGATCACCGCCCGGGCCGCCGCGTCGACCGCCTCGGCCGGCACACCGGCACGCACCGCCGCGATCCCGGCCTCGCGCGCCCGGTTGACGGTGTCGTAGACGCGCCGGTACTCGGCATCGGGCTCGCCCACATGGACGGTGCGGGTGATGTCGGTCGAGAGGCCGCCCCGGTAGTGGCCGCCGTAGTCCATCACCACGCTGTCGCCTGGCTGGATGGCCCGGTCGCTGACCAGGTGGTGGGGGGAGGCGCCGTTGGGCCCCGAGGCGACGATCGCGAACTCGACCGAGCTGTGCCCGCGCTCGAGCAGGAGGTCGCGCAGCCGCTGCGCGATCTGCGCCTCGGTGCGGCCCGCAAACGGCTCGCGGCAGATCAGCTCGAACACCTCGTCGAGCACCGCCTGCCCCTCGCGCATCACCGCGAGCTCGTCCGGCCCCTTGCGCGCGCGCAGCGGGATCATCACGCTCTCGCTGGGCAGGAAGGTCACGCCGGGCAGCGCCGCCTGGAGGCGCAGCAGGAACACTGCCCACATCTGGTCACTGACGGCCACCCGGCGCGCGCCCTGGAGGAGCCCGGCGACGAGGTCGATCGGGCTCTCTGTCTCCTCCCAGGTCTGGATGGCGAAGCCGCCACCCGATCGCTCGAGCCGGGGCGCCTCGAAGCGCGGCACCACGACGGTGGTCTGCCCCTTGGCGGGCACGACGAAAGCGGTCAGGCGCTCGCTGGCGTGGGCCGGGTAGCCGAAGAGGTATTGGCTGTCGGAGGTCGGCGCGATCACCATGGCGTCGAGCCCCTGGTCGCGCAGGCGCGCCTGGGCGCGCGCCAACCGGCCGGCGTAGTCAAACATGCTGGATGATCTCCTCGAGCGTTTCGTAGGCGAGATTGCCGCCGCTGACCACGAGCGCCACCCGGCGCCCGGCCAGCCGGTCGCGCAGCTTGAGCGCGGCGGCGGTCGAGGCCGCGCCGGCGCCCTCGGCAAGCTGGTGCGCCGTGGCGAGCAGCAGCCGGATCGCGGCCCGCAGCTCGTCGTCGCTGACCAGCACGATGTCGTCGATCAGGCGGGCGAGGATCCGCTGCGGCAGGGCGAAGGCGACGCGCGTGGCGATCCCCTCCGCGAACGTCTGCAGCTCGGGCAGCTCGACGAGCCGCCGCTCGCGCCAGGCGCGGTAGGCGGCCGGCGCCCCCTCGGCCTGGACACCGATCACCTGGATGCGCGGGTTGACGCTCTTGGCGACGATGCAGGCGCCGCAGGCGCCGCTGCCGCCCCCGATCGGCACGACGATCGCCTCGACGTCGGGCAGCGCCTCGACGATCTCGAGTGAGCCGGTGGCGACGCCCGCGATCAGGAGCGGCTCGTCGGCCGAGTGGATATAGCGGTAGCCGCGCTCGCGCGCCTCGGTCTCGACCCAGAGCCGCGCCTCGTCGAAGTCGCGCCCGACCTCGACCACCTCGGCGCCGAGGTCGCGCATCGCCTGGAGCTTGTAGGGGTTGACGCCGACCGGCGCGGCAACGATCGCGCGCACGCCGAAGGTGCGCGCCGCCAGCGCGATCGACTGGCCGTGGTTGCCGGTCGAGGCGGTGATGACGCCGCGCGCGCGCTCCTCCGGCGTCAGGTGGGCGACCAGGTTGAAGCCGCCGCGTACCTTGAAGGCGCCGGTCGGCAACATGTGCTCGCATTTCAGCCACGCTTCGCAGCCCAGTGCCCGCGCCAGCGCCGGGTAGTGGTTGAGCGGCGTCGGCTGAAGGTAGGGGCGGATCGTCCGGCGCGCGCGGAAGACATCGAGCAGCGTCGGCTCGGCAAGCGCGCCGGTACCCGGCGTAGCGTCAGTCATCGTCGAAACTCCCGCCTGGCCGGTGCGTGGCGCCCGCCGCGATATCCAGCAGCTCCGCGTCCTCGGCTCGGCGCGCGCCGCCGGTCACTCTGGCAGCGGCGAGGTCGCGGAAGGCATGGACACGCGCGCGCACCGCCGGCTCCAGGTAGTCGAAGTTGATGACGCGGTCGGTCAGCTCCCAGAAGAAGGGGTCGGTCACACCCACGAGCTCGGCGGCGACCGCGTCGAGGTCCGCCTCGGGGCAGGTCGCGAGCGCGGCGGCCAGGCGGGTGGCAACCGCCGGTCGCCCATGGGCGAGCGCGAAGCTGCCGAGCGCGACGACCGACTTGTAGACGTCGCGCAGCGCGGCGAAGCGCCGCCGGGCGAGCGCGGCAACAAGCTCGAGCAGGTGGTCGAGGGCGAAGTCGGCGTCGGCGTGCTCGGCGAGCTTGCGCAGGTCGTAGACGGCGGTCACGCTCACCCACTCCAAGCCGGCGTCGGCCCCGACCTGGCCATAGTAGGCGAGGCGGTGCGCGATCTCGGCGGCGAGGTCGGGCCGGGCCTCCACCATGCGCTCGGCCAGCAGCCGGTATTGATAGAGCAGGTGGTAGGCGGCGCGGACGTCCCCGCGGGTGATGGCGGCGCGCAGCAGCGTGTTGAAGAACTTCATCGCCAAGCGCGTCACGGGCACGTCGTCGTGGGCGAGCAGGGCGTGCTCGGCGACCTCGCGCAGCGCCAGCGCCGTGGCGCTGTTGACATCGGAGAGGCCGCCCAACGTGGCGTTGAAGATGCGCTGAAGCTCGAGAAAGGCGCGCATCTCCAGCCAGGTGCGCGACTCGGCTAGCTCGGTGAGGGTGAGCGCGTTGTGACCGAGGAAATGCGTCTCCTCGATCTGGAACCAGCCCCCGGGGACCTCGCCCTTGATGTCGAGGTAGAGCGTGACCACGCGCTGGATCGCGTTGACGCTGTGCTTGGCGACCTCGATGTCGGTGAGCTGGACAGCGCTGAGCGCGATGTCGCCCAGGTTCTGCACCTTGGCCGCCGCCACCGCCCGCCGCCGGGCCGGCGGCGCCCCGCGCACGACTCCGCGCACCGCGTTCAGCGCGTCCTGCTCGAGCGCCGACAGGATGCCGGTGGGGCTGAGCAGCGCGAACAGCGTGAAGAAGTAGGGCAGCAGCAGCGCGAAGCAGACCACGCCCAGGGCGAGCGCCACCGCGGCCGCCTCGTCGGGCACGTACTCCGGCGAGGTGATGGCGGTGATCCAGAGGCTGAGGGTGATCGTCACCACGAACAGCCCGACCAGGATCGGGTTGATCGGTCGGCGGATGAAGAGGTTGATGACGTGGAAGGAGTAGCGCTGCGCCGTGAGCTGGACGGTGAGCAGAACCAGAGCGATTAGGATGCCCAGCGTCGAGGCGAGCGCGGCGGCGCTGCTGGTGAGCGCGAACTCGACGGCGTTGGCGTCGCCCAGCACGAACGGGTGGTCGTCCGCCCGCAGCACCGCCACCAGCACGATCGCCACCACGGTGGCGAAGCCCAGGATGGCGCCGATCCAGGGCCACCAGTGCGCGCCCAGCCTACCCACGCGCCCTCCCTGCGCGTCGCCGCCGCACCCTGCCCGCGGCGGCCACTCGCCCCCGCATCGTAGCAGTGGCCGCGGGCCGTTTCAAGGCGGCCGCCGCCCGTCTGCCCTTCCCACGGTGCTCGCGCCGGACGTGCGCCGCGCCTTCGCGGAGGGCACCAGACCAAGACCGGCGGTGACGAGGCGGCCACCAACGCCTGGCTGCCCGACCTCGACGCCCAGCAGCGTTACCTCACCGACGTCTGGGCCTCGACCTGGCCCGCGCACCCCTCGACGGCCGCTCACGACCGCGCATCGCGCCCGCTCGCGCGACCGGGATGGGGAGCGGCCTGTCACCGCGCGGAACGCGACCGCTCGAGCGCCTGGTGTCGTCGGCCCGGCGGCGCGGAGGGTAGGCGCCGGGTCAGGCGACGGGGTGCTCGCTCGGCGCCGGCCGCGCGGCCGCGCGAACCCCGTCCCCGCCTGCAGCACGCCGCGGATCTAGCGGAGCAACCCGAGCGCCCGCCCGACGTACATCCCGATGGCGACCAGGAGCACGATGTCGCGCACGTCGGTGCGCGTGTTGAGCTCCTGCCGGAACATCACGCGCTCGGTTAGGCTGACGACGAGGAAGGCGGCGGTGAGGAGCAACCCGCTGCCGACCTAGACGACCTGTGAGCCGGTGCGCCCCCGCCGACGCGCGGTGAAGTAGCCGAACGGGAAGCCGACAATGAGGGCGGGCACCAGCCATAGGAGCGCCCGCGGCGGCATCTTGCCCTAGGCCAGGTCGACGGTGACCAGCGTGAGCATGACGAGCGCGATCAGCACGGGCACGACGAGCCGCATGAGGAGCCGGCGGTGCACCTGCACGCGGCGCGGTCGCTCGCGCATCCCAACCTCCCTGCCCCGAAGCCGCCTCCCCGCGAGGGAGTCGGGGCGCGCGCCACCACGGTCGACCGGCAGTCCCGTCCGCCGCCACTATGCCCCCTCGCCCAGAGCGCGTCAAGTCTGCGCGCAGCCAGACCGGCGCGCAGCAGACTGCCTGGCAGGTGGACAAACCACCGGCCGGCGCCGCCGTGCCGGGTGGGCACGTCCCGCCGCCAGTCTGAGGTGGCCCCTTCCTGGCCTGCGGTGCGTCGGCCGATCGAACCAAGGCGGCAGCGCGACGACGTTCCGTTGCCGTTGGTAACCGAGCGGGTTAGGATGCGAGCGGTGCCGTCGACGCGGTCGGGGGGTGGCCCATGCCGGCCGG
>JBHOQZ010000478.1:0-1175 GCA_042408635.1 Chloroflexota bacterium | reverse complement strand
TCGCCGTCGGCGTTGCAGACCGCCGCGACCGCCGCGACCGTGCAGCCGCCCGCGAATGGGGCGAGCCGGGCGAAGAGCTGCTGCTCGGCGGGCGCGAGCAGGCCGAAGCTCCAGCTGATCGTCGCCTGGAGCGTCCGCTGGCGCTCGGGCAGGTCGGCGAAGCCTGGCGCCGGCCGGCTGGCCGCGGGTTGCAGGAGCCGGTCGAGGCGGGCGAGCAGCACGGCGGGCGGGAAGTTGCGCGTGCGCGCCGCCACCAGCTCGATCGCCAGCGGCAGGCCATCCAGGCGCCGGCAGAGCTCGGCCACGGCCGGCGCCGACTCGGCCGTGAGCGCGAAGCCGGGCGCCACGGCCCGGGCGCGCGCCAGGAAGAGCGCCACCGCGGCCGAGCGCGCAAGCGGGTCGAGGTCCGCGGCGGCGGCCGCCTCGCGGTCGGGAGCCTCCAGGGGCGGCACGACCACCACGCGCTCACCGGCCAGGTGGAGCGCAGTGCGGCTGGTGACGACTACGCGCAGCTCCGGTGCGGCGGCCAGCAGGGCCGGGACGAGCGGCGCCGCGGTCAGCAGGTGCTCGAAGTTGTCGAGAACCAGGAGGAGGTGCCGGTCGCGCAGGTGCGCCTGCAACCTCGGTAGGAGCGTATCGGCGCGGTCGGCGCCGCTCTCGCGGACGCCCAGCGTGCGGGCGATCGCGGGTAGCACGAGGTCGGGCTCGGGCAAACCGTCGAGTGCCACGAACCAGACGCCGTCCGGGTAGTCGTCGAGCAAGTTCGCGCCGAGCTGGAGGGCGAGCCGGGTCTTGCCGACGCCGCCCGGCCCGGTGAGCGTGAGCAGCCGCGTCGCCGGCTCCTCTAGGTGTTCGCGGAGCCGGTCGAGCAGCGCCTCGCGGCCGATCAGCGGCGTGGGCGGGACCCGGAGGTTGTGCGGGTGCGCCGCGAGCGCTCGCAGCGGCGGAAAGGTGGTGGGCAGATCGGCGGCGTCGAGCTGAAACAGGTGCTCGGGCTCGACCAGGTCCTTCAGGCGGTGCCGGCCGAGATCGCGTAGGGTAGCGCCGGGTGGCAGCGCGTTCCGCACCAGCTCCGCCGCGGTGGCCGTGAGCAGCGTCTGTCCACCGTGCCCCGCCGCCAGCAATCGCGCGGCGCGATTGACCGCCTGACCGACGTAGTCGGCGCCGCCGGCCGC
>JBHOQZ010000477.1:0-1729 GCA_042408635.1 Chloroflexota bacterium | reverse complement strand
CGACGCGGGCGCCGGCCCGCGCGGCCGCTAGCGCCGCCGCCAGGCCGGCCGGCCCAGCACCGACGACGCCCACATCCACCGCACCGTCCGGAATACCCGGTTCAGTCACCGCCCACCCCTCCTGACCGATCGGGATCGGAGGCCGCCGCGCCGCACCGAGGCGACGGCCTACGGGGACGCGCTAGTCGGCGGGGGCCGCCGCGACCGGGCGGCCGAAGCGCATTGGCGTGAGGCAGCCGACATCGAGCGTCGGCTGCTTGCCCGTCACGAGTTGCGCCAAGAGCGTCCCCAGCGCCGGGCCGTACATCATCCCGTTGCGGAAGGCGCCGCCCGCCACGTAGTAGCCAGGCACGCCCTCGACCGGCCCGAGGATCGGCAGCTCGTCCGGGGTGGCCGGGCGCAGGCCGGCCCAGGCGCGGATGATGTGCAGGTCGGCCAGCCAGGGGAAGTCGCGCACGCCCTCGCGCCCGTAGCCGAGCAGGACGTCGAGCGCCGTGCGCTTGTCCTCCCCGACGTACTCCTTCGTGCTGCCGATGACGATGTTTCCCGTGTGCGCCTGGCGCAGCGAGACGGGGAAGCCCATCACGATGCCGCGCAGGCGCGGCACCGTCCGCTCCGTCACCATCGCCTGGCCGCGGCAGGGCACGACCGGCAGCGGCGCGCCCACCATCCGCCCGACCGCGTCGGCCCACGCCCCGGCGCAGTTGACCACGACCGGCGCCAGCACCGGCCCGGCCGGCGTGTCGACCCCCTCGACCGCGCCGCCGCTGCGGCGGATCGCCAGCGCGGGCGTCTCGGTGTAGAGGCGCGCGCCCAGGCGCGTGGCGGCGCGGGCGAAGCCGAGCACCGCGTCGAAGGGGTAGACCAGCGAGTCGTCGGGACAGTAGCTCGCGCCGAGGAAGCGCCGGGGCAGCATCGGCTCGATCTCGAGCGCCTCGTCGGGCGTGAGCATCGCCACGTCGACGCCGAGTGCGCGCTGCTCGCGGGTGAGCGCGGCCCTGGCCTCGAGCTCGGCCTCGGTCAGCGCGCAGACCATGCCGCCCGTGCGCTCGATGTGGACGTGCGGGTCGATCGTGGCGGTGAAGCGGCGGTAGATCCCCAGGCTGAGCCGCGCCAGCTTGAGCAAGATCCCCGGCGGCTTGGTCGAGATCGTCAGCCAGCCGAGGTTGGCGCCCGAGGCCTCCCCGCAGAGCTGCCCCCGCTCGACCAGCACGACGTCGAGGCCAGCGGCCGCGAGGTAGTAGGCGCTCGCGGTGCCGACGATCCCGCCGCCGATGACGACGGCATCGGCTCGATCCACGACCATGGCTCCCCCTCCACGCGCCAACGGGGCAGTACAGGCAGTCCGTCAACCCGGGGGTATGACCCGTCGCCGACGCCGCTCCCCCGCGGCTCCGGCTGGTCCCCGTAGGATACGCACTGCCCGAACGGCTGTCAAACGGGGTGTATGCAGTCCATACGGGGGTGGCGGCCCCCTGTCCCCCAGTGCTGGGGGAACCGGCAGGGAGGCTGTGCGGCACGCTTCCGGCTGCGTCGGTGCTCCGCGGCGGGGGGGCTCCGGTGTGAGGAGGCAGAGGGAGGGGTAGGGGATGAGCCCTCTTGCCCTCCCGACATGCGGTTGGTCGGGCGTCAGCGGTAGGAGCCGAGGCTACCGATGATGAGGTGGACGCGGCTGCTCCCCAATCACCGCGGCCGCCCCGAGCCGGCGCGTGCCGCCAGCCGCCGGCAG
>JBHOQZ010000476.1:0-6112 GCA_042408635.1 Chloroflexota bacterium | reverse complement strand
CGCGGCTCGTCCGGGCAATCGCGTGGGTCGCGCGTCCACTCGTAGACGTCGGCGGGCGGCTCGGCCCACGGATCCTCGAGGATGCCCGCCTCGATGCTGCGGCCCCAGAGGTTCTGGTCGGTGCTGTAGGGGCTTTCTTGGGTGGCCGGCACCGGGATGCCGTGGGCCTCGGCGTACTTGATCTCCTCGTCGCGCGTCATGCGCCACTCCCGGATCGGCGCGATCACCGTCAGGTCGGGCGCCAGCGCCTGCACTTCCACGTCGAAGCGCACCTGGTCGTTGCCCTTGCCGGTGCAGCCGTGGGCGACGAACTGCGCCCCCTCCTCGCGCGCCACGTCCACCAGCAGCTTGGCGATCAGGGGTCGGCCGAGCGCGGTGGCGAGCGGATAGACGCCCTCGTAGAGCGCGCCGGCCTGGAGCGCCGGCCAGATGAAGTAGTTGACGAACGTTTCCTTGGCGTCGACGAGGTGCGCGTTGACGGCGCCGATCTTGAGCGCCTTCTCCTTGATCGAGCGCAGGTCGCGGTCGTTCGCGCCCAGGTCGATCGTGAGCGTGACGACCTCGGCGTCGTACTGCTCCGCCAGCCACCGAATCGCCACCGATGTGTCGAGCCCGCCCGAGTAGGCCAGCACCACCTTGCGCTTCATCTGCAGCCTCCTTGCCACAGCAGCGTCGCGCGCGGCCGGGAGCGCCGCCGATCCGCCATCGGCGGGTCGTGGCCCCGCCCCTGCGCGCCATGCCACCGCCCCTTACGCAAACGCCGCCGGCGCCTGGGGCGTCGGCGGCGGGCCCATTATAGCAGCGGGTGGGGCGCGCGGCGCTCAGCGCAGCGACGAGGGCAGGATGCCGAGCTGCTCGCGGTACTTGGCGACGGTGCGGCGCGCCACGGTGATGCCCCGCTCGGCCAACCGCTCGGCGATCTCCTGGTCGGTCAGCGGCCGCTCCTCGTTCTCGATGATCTCCTTGATGACGTCCTTCACGCTCAGGCTGGCGGTGAAGAAGTCGGAGAACGGTATGACCTTGCCGACCGGCAGCATCACGAACTTGCCGGCGGTGGCGCGGCTCACCGTCGACTCGTGGAGGCCGAGCCGCTCGGCGACCGCCGCGCGCGTCAGCGGCCGCAGGTGGCGCACCCCACCCTCGAGGAAGGCGCGCTGGGTTTCGATGATGCAGGCGGTGATCTTGTGAAGGGTCTGGCGCCGCTGGTTGATGTTGGCGATGAAAAGCTTGGCGCGCGAGACGTACTGCTGGATGTGGCGCCGCTCATCCTCGCTCAGGCGGGCGCTGTCGCGCGCGAGCGAGCTGGCGAGCTGGTGGTACATGGGTGCGACGCGCAGGATGAATCGCTTCGACTCGACCACCTCGACCTCGAACCCGCCGTCCCGCTTCTGGATGATCACGTCGGGCATGACGTAGTTCGAGGCGGGGCCGGCCGGGCGGCCGTCGGGGACGCCCCACTCGTGGCCCGGGAACGGGTTGAGCCGCTCCTTGATGAACGCGCACGCCTCGGCGATCGCCTCCGGCGTCGTGCCCAGCTCCTGAGCGATCCGCCCGAACTTGTGCTCCCCGAGCTGCTTGAGGTGGTGCTCGACGATCCGGCGCGCGTAGGGGTTAGTGACGCCCTGCCGCTCGAGGTAGTCGAGCTGGATGAGCAGGCACTCGCGCAGATCGCGCGCGCCGATGCCGACCGGCTCGAGCGTCTGGAGCTGGGCGAGCACACGCTCGACGTCGGCGACGTCGCGGTCGAGGAAGTCGCCCGCCTCCTCAACCGAGGTACAGAGGTAGCCGTTGTCGTCGAGGTTGCCGACCAGGTACTCGGCGATCGGCACGTCCACGCGCGGCACGATCGCCTGGAGCTCCCGCAGCAGGTATTCGTTAAGGGTCATCTGCGCCGCCACCTGCGTCATCGGGTCGAAGTCGTCGTCGGCCGCGCCAGCGGCGAGGTTCTGGGAGGGGAGGTAGTCGTCGTAGAGCTCGGCGCTCTCGGTCTCGGCCTCGGTGTTCTTCGTCTCGGGCACGGGCGAGAGGCAGTGGGGGCAGATCCGGCCCTGGATCGCGCCGCCGCAGGTCGGGCAGGTCGGCGCCTCGAGCAGCTCCATCGCCGGGTTCTCCTCCAGCTCCTGCTGGATGACCTGGTGCAGCTCCTGCGAGGAGAGCTCGAGGATGTAGCTGGCGGCGACGAGGCGGGGAGAGACCCGGACCGATTGTTCGGCGATCGCTTCAACCGAAAGATTGAGATCCATTGCTGCTCTCTTCCTTGCTGCGGGGAGGTTGGCTCGCTGCCTGGCCGCCCGCGCTACAACGCAAGAACCATGCCAGGCACCGGGCTTATGAGGGTAGCCGCCCACCACCGCAGCACATTGCCATGGCTATCATAGCATTACGATCCGAAAAGTGGCACGGGACTTGCAGCCCGCGGCGGCCGGCTTAGCGCCGCGTCGCGCGCCGCGGGGGAGCGGGGGAGGTGGAGATCGGCCGGGCGGTCGGCCGGCGCGGCGGGCGCAGCCCGGCGGCGTGCTGCTGGGCGAGCGTGAGGGTGGCACCGCACTGGAGACAGCGGATGGCGTCGCCCTCGAGCTCGCGCTCGAGGAAGAGGTCGCCCCCGCAGCGCCGGCACGCCTTGAGCCAGATCACCGCCCACCACCCCTGCCGCGTTCTGGAGTGCCCCGGCGACGCGCGTAGGTTCGCGCGCCCTGCCATGCCGCGCAAACCTACGCGGCGGGCAAATGGCCCGCCGTGGTCGGGGTGCGCTTCGCCCTGCCATCGAAGCGCCGGTAGGTTGTCTGGCGGCAGGATTGTACCACCCGAGCGAGCGGTGTCAAGGCATGATTCAAGGGGGCAGGCGGCGTGCCCGGTCGGCGCGCCGCCTGCCCCCTCGACCCATCTGCCCGCGCAGCTAGTTGCCGGCGAGCGCCGCCCAGCTCGGGCGTCCCGCCGCGAGCAGATCGGCGTAGACGTCCTCGATCGCGCTCGTCACGGCCGGCCAGCCGTAGCGCTCGACCGAGGGGCGCGCCCCGGCCGCCAGCCGCCGGCGCAGCGGCTCGTCCTCGAGGACCTGGCGCAGCCGCTCGGCGAATGCCTCCGGCGTGCGCCAGGGCACGGCAAAGCCGTTCTCACCGTCGCGCACCAGCGTGCGCAGGCCGCCGACCTTCGTGGCGATGACCGGCGTGCCGGCCGCCAGCGACTCGGCGGCCACCAGGCAGAAGCTCTCGTAGAGGGAGGGCACGACCGTGACGTGCGCCGCCCGGTAGAAGCGCGGCAGCTCGGCGTGCGGGCGCGGCCCCAGAAACGAGATGCACCCGGCGACCCCCAGCTCGGCCGCCAGCGCCTCCATGCGCGCCCGCTCGGGGTCCCCCGACGGCTGACCGCCGACGACCACCAGGCGCAGCCGCTCGACATCGCCCAGCCGCGCGACCGCCCGAATCAGGATGTCGAGCCCCTTGAGCGGTTCGAGCCGGCCGATGAACAGGACGACGCGCTCCCCATCGAAGCCGAGGCGGCGCCGCGCGCGCGCCTTGGCGCCGGGCCGGAACTGATCGAGGTCGATGCCGCAGGGCACGACGCAGACGCGGCGCGGATCGGCTCCGTAGAGGCGGGCCATCTGCAGCCGCTCGTGCTGGGTGGCCGCGATGATCCGGTCGGCCGTGGCGAGCACGCGGCGCTCGGTCTCGGCGCGCTGGGGCGTCTCCGACTCGCCCACACGCGAGACCTGCTTGAGCTCGGCCAGGGTGTGGAACATTACCGCGTGGGGCACCGCCCAGCGCTGGCAGAGGAGCGCACCGACCCAGCCGCTGAGCCAGTAGTGGCTGTGGATGAGGTCGTAGCGCAGCCCGCTCTCCTGCTGAAACCGCTTGACGCCACAGAAGAACTCCGGCAGGCGCTCGTAGACCTCGTGCTTGGAGAGCGGCCCGATCTCCCCGGCCGGTATGTGGATGACGCGGGCCCCCGGCTCGAGCGGTACGATCGGCGGCTGCGCCGGATCGGCCCAGCGGGTGAAGACGTCGACCGCGTAGCCGCGCCGCGCGAGCTGGGCGGTGAGCTGGCGGATGTACACGTTCATGCCGCCCGTCTCACGGCTGCCGAACGGCGCGATCGGGCTGCCGTGGACGCTGATCATGGCGACTCTCGTCATCGGCGCTCTTGTTCCTCCCCGGCCGGCGGGCGCGCCTGCGCACGCGCTCCGCGGCCGTGCCGGCGGCAGGGCGCCGCCCGCGTCTGTTGCTCTGCTGGGGAAAGGCCGGCGAGGTCAGCCCAGCCGATCGGGCCGGGGCCAACCCGGTGGGTCGGCCGGCGCAGCCCGGTCTCGACCGCGCGGCCCCCTCGGCGCGGCGGTGAAACCGGCGCGACACTACCCTTGCCAGTGTAGCACGCAAAGAGGCTTAGCGGGAGCGTCCCGCCCGGACGGCGGCGCTGAGCCGCCGCGCGGCTGCGGTCAGCGCCTCCCAGTCGCCCGCCTCGATCGCGCGGCGGTCGACCAGGCCCCCGCCGACGCCCAGCGCGAAGGCGCCCGCGAGCACGTACTCGGCGGCGCTGCTCTCGTCGACGCCGCCGGTCGGCAGCAGCCGCACCTGCGGCAGCGGCGCGAGCACATCCCTCAGGTAGCGCGGGCCGAGCACCCCGGCCGGGAAGACCTTGCCGACGTCGGCGCCGAGCTCCCAGGCGGTGAGGATCTCCGTCGGCGTGAAGGCCCCCGGCATCGAGACGACGCTGTAGCGGCGGCAGAGCTCGACCATGCGCGGGTTGAGCGTGGGCGCGACGATGAACTGCGCACCGGCCAGGATGCAGGCGCGCGCGGTTTCAGGGTCGAGCACGGTGCCCGCGCCCAGGAGCACCTCGTCCCCCAGCTCGCGCGCCGCCCGCGCCAGCACGTCGAGCGCGCCCGGCGTCGTCATGGTGAACTCGATGGCGGTCACACCCCCAGCCCGGATCGCCCGCGCCACGCTGAGCAGGTGATCCGCCCGTTCGAGCCGGATGATCGCCACGACGCCGCCCTCGCCGATCGCGCGCAGCCGATCCTCGCGCGTCTGCATGCTGCTCTCCTCCCCTGCCCGCGCGGCGCCTCAGCGGATGATGCCCGCTCCCTGGCCGGCGACCTGCGCCTCGACGTCCGCCAGTGTAAACCAGGAGAAGTCGCCCCGGACCGTGTGCTTGAGCGCGCCGAGCGCGTCCCCGTAGGCAACGGCGCGGGCCAGGTCGCCGTCGCCGGTCAGGTAGCCGTAGAGGAAGCCGGCGGTGTAGGCGTCGCCCCCACCGACGCGGTCCACGATCTCCAGCTCCGTCGTCGTGCCCGCCACGACCCGGTCGCCCACCGCGACGCTACTCGTGCGCGCGCGCAGCACCGTGGGCGCCTCGCGCAGCGTCAGCGCGACGACCCGCAGGCCGAACTCGCGCCGCAGCCGCTCGCCCACCGCCTCGACCGTCCCGCCGAAGCCGAAGACGAGCTCGATCGTGTCGGGCGAGCCGAGCAGGATGTCCACGCCGGGTAGCAGCCGGCTCAGCGCGGCCCGGCACTCGGCCGGCGTCCAGAGCTTGCCGCGGTAGTTCAGGTCGAAGCTGACGAGGGCGCCCGCGGCGCGCGCCGCCGCGATGGCGGCCTCGGTCGTGCGGGCGCAGACCGGGCTGAGCGCCGGCGTGATGCCGCTCGTGTGGAAGCAGCGGGCGCCCTGGAGCAGCGCCGGCCAATCGACCTCCTCCGGACCGAGGGTGGCCGCGGCGGAGCCGCGCCGATCGTAGAGCACCTCGCTCGGCCGGGGCGAGGCGCCCTCCTCGAGGAAGTAGAGGCCGATCCGGTGGTCGTCGGTCCAGACGACCGGCGAGAGGTCCACGCCGTGGAAGCGCGCCCCGCCCGCGATCATGCGGCCGAGCGCGTTCGCCGTCAGCTTCGACACCCAGCTCGTCGAGAGGCCGAGGCGGGCCAGCGCCACCGCCACGTTCAGCTCGGCGCCGCCGATCGTCACCTGGAGCGTCGTCGCCTGTTCGAGCCGCTCGAAGTTCGGCGGGGTGAAGCGCACCATCGCCTCGCCCAGCGTCACCACGTCCCACGCCACGCCTGCCACCTCCCCGTGTGAGCCCGCCGCCGACCGCCCGGCCCGCGCGCTGCCCCGCCGGCCGC
>JBHOQZ010000475.1:0-5681 GCA_042408635.1 Chloroflexota bacterium | reverse complement strand
TTCGGCGCCCCGGGCGCCCACCCCGCCGCCGAAGGGGGAGCGGCACCGGCCGGCGGCGGTGCGGGCGCGTCGATCGGCGCGGTGACGGCGCGGTCGACCAGGCCGACGTCGACCGCGAGCGCGCCGCCGTTGGCGACCGTGACCTGGCCGGCCTGCGCCCATGGCTGGGCGGTCTTCCACTTCTGCATGACCGCGCGCTGCAACCGCACCACGTAGGCCGGGCCCATGTCGGTGACCGGGGACATCGGCAGGCCATAGAGCGTCATCGGGTCGGGCGCCGCGTTGTAGACGCGCACCATGTCGGCGTCGGTCAGGAGCGCCATGTGCGCCGCCACGGTCTCGGGCCAGCTCCGACCGGGCGGATCGAAGTCGGGGCCGACCGGTCGCGGCACGAGCTGCTTCTCGAAGAGGAGATCGTCCAGGCCGGCGTCGTGCATCAGGTCGAGCACGTTGACGAACCAGGCTTCCCCGACCTCGGGGCGCCACTGGAAGACGCCGCGCTGCATCACCTGGCAGAGGTAGGGCCCCCAGGTGAAGCGCCGCGACATGGGATAGCCGACCACGGCGACCCCGCCCAGCCGCCGGAACTCGCTCCAGAAGCGGGCCTCGTTGTCGTCGACCACGCTGTAGCCCTGGCCGTTGCCGGGGCCCGTCTGCGTGAAGAAGTGGCCGTTGGGGATGTCCCAGTCGGCCGGTTGCGGCGCCGGTCCCGCTCCGAAACTGGCCATAGGCCCGGCCAGCGCGACGACGAGCAGGCCAACGCCGAGCCAGGTGACGACCCGAGCCGGGCGCCGTCCACCCATCCGCCCAACCATGCGGCGTCTGCACTCCCTTCCCCAGTTCGAGCGGCCCTTCACCGGCCTGCCAGCCCGGTCACGCGGTACCGCCACGCTCCCGCGGCGCTCCGCCGCCGAAGCGTCAAGAGTATAGCAACCCGCCCCACCCGCCGGCACGCCGCCCCGACCACTTTCCCCCGAGCTCGCTGGCGCGCCGCCCCATACACCCCCTGCCGTGGTTTGGGGGTAATGGCGGCAGCCGTCGAGACTTTCCCCGACCGGACCAGGTTCGGCCTGCATGCCCTCTCGCGGGTGGGCTGTGAGGCGAGCGGCGCGACGCCGGGGGCGGCCCACTCTGCCTTCCCCCTCGCCGATCAGCCGTGAGCGCTGCGCGGCCCAACACGGGTCGTGCCGGCAGTCTGAGCTCCACACGGCTCCCGCGCGGTGGTGGCGGTGTGCGTCAGCGCAGGCCGATGTCGACCCAGTAGGTCTGGTCGTCGTCGAGCTTCACCGCGACGCGCCAGTAGTAGTTCGCCTGGTTCTTGGCGGCCCCCCAGTTGTAGATGTACTGCTGCGCCGTGGCGTCCCAGCGGAACGTGGAGCCGCTAGTTGCCGGTTCGGTGTAGACGCTCTCGTCCACCGAGGCGGTGGTCAGGCTCCCCTTCTGGGGGTTGGCCCAGGCGGGATCCGCGTTCGCCTGCACCGGCGTGCCGTCGGCCTTCTTGAGCTGGAACTTCACGGGCACCGTGCTGCCGGCCTTGAAGACGCTGATGGAGGTGCCCGACGGAGTGGTGCCGATCTGGTGCGCCGTGTCGTTGATCGGCTGGAGGAACCCGTCCCAGCGGCAGACCACCTTGTAGCTGCCGGTCAGCGTCGCCACGTTGCCGGCCTTGTCCTTCGCCGTGGCGGTGAAGGTGAACGTGCCCACGCCGTTCGCCTTGCCCCCCGTCACGGTGACCTTGCAGCCATCGGCGTCGATGCCCGCGCCGCCGCTGTTGTCGGTTGCCGTGCAGCCCGCGGCCGGCACCGCGCCGAGCGTGTAGATCCCGCCGCCGGCGATCCCGGTCAGCGTGATCGTCAGCTTGACCGCGTCGATGTTGATGTCGTCGACGGTCGCGGTCTCGGTGTTGCCCGCCTTGTCGCTGATGTTGCCTGGGCCGGCGCCGAGGTTGGCCCCCTCGCCCGTGATGACGCTGTCCGCCGGCTGGGTAGTCGAAGTGATGCCGGAGAGGCCGTCCTGCCCCGTCCAGTGGATCGTGACATCGCCCTTGTATCAGCCGAAGGCATTGGAGTTGGGCGTCGCTGCACCCATGAGGGTCGGGGCGGTGAGATCGATGTTGATGTTCTCGACCTTGGCTGAGGCGGTATTGCCGGCGTTATCCGTGGCCGTGCCGGTCATCGACAGCCCCGATCCCTCGGTCGAAAGCGTGACCGCATCCGTGCAACCGGCCCCGCCGGTTTCCGCATCGGAGGATGCGAAACTCACGGTGACGGTCGAGGTGTTCCAGCCGAAGCTGTTCGCGGCTGGCGTGCGGCTCCCCTCGATCTTGGGCGCGATGTTGTCGATCTTGATCGTGATCGTGTGGCCGGGCGTGGTCTTGTCCTCGACGTTGCCCGCCTTGTCGACGCTCCAGAAGGTAATGGTCTGGCTGCCGCCGAGGCTGTGGCTGAATGACCCGCTATAGGTCTGTCCCACCCCGCCATCGAGGCTATAGAAGGTCTTGTCGACCCCCGACAGTCTGTCCACCGGGTTGAGTGTTACCTGAACCGCTCCAGCGTACCACCCGCTCACCAGCGTCGAGGGGGCGGTGCGGTCGATCTTGATGCCGCTAACCGTCTTGCTCGTCTCGTTTCCCGCCTTATCCCTGACGGTGGCGCCCACCGATAGATTGTCACTCTCACCCGTCACAGTGCTGCTCGCGGGACAGGCGCCGCCGAGCCCCGAGAGCGCCATCCGAGCAGGTCCACGCGACGCCCACATCGCCGTTGTACCAGCCGTTCCCATTCACAGGCAAGAGGCCCTCCAGGTCGCCGGCCGCCCCGCGTCGGTCTCGAAGCGGGGCGATGCAGATGGCAGAACAATGGGGCGCCGTGACCACGGCGCCCCGGTTGGGGCAGCTCCCGGCGTCGGTCGCGGGATCGTGAGGTAGTCGGGCGAGCGGCCGGCACAGCGACTACATGCCGGGCGGGGCGGGCTCGAGGTGGAAGCTCTCGCGATCGGCGCCGCACTGCTCGCACCGCTCGGGCGCCTCGAAGCCCGGCGTCTGGAAGCCGCAGTTGGCGCACACCCACTGGTTCACGGCGAAAAAGTGGACCAGGTCTGCGCGCGTGACGATCCCCACCAGGCGGCCGTCGGCGAGGATCGGCAGGCGCCGGATACGTAGGGCGCCCATCAGGCGGGCGACCTCCTCGACGCTCGCCGACTCGGTGATCGACACCACCTCGGTGCTCATGATGTCGGCCACCCGGCGCCCGGACTTGCTGATGATGTCGTACTCGCTGACGACGCCGGTCACCGCGCCCTGCTCGTTGACGACGATGAGGCCCGAGAAGCGGCGGGCGCTGAGCAGCCGCGCCGCCTCCGCCACCGAGGCATCCGCCCCCACGGTGACGACGTCACGCGTCATGATGTCGGCGACACGCACCATTTCCCGCTCCTTGAGCACGCCCGTCCTCCCAAACACACCCGCATCTTCTGTCCCCTGCGCAGCCCGCACCACCCGCTCAGCAACCTCTGTGCCGCCGCCGCCCCGGTGGCTGCCGAGGTGTTGCCAGGTTGCAGATAGGTGCAGCGCATGCTACGGAGCCGGGAACGGGCTTGTCAACCCTCCGGCCGCGCCTTTCCGGCCGGTTCGTTCGAGCCGCGGGCCGGCCGGGCTGCGTCGCCTAAGCGACATACCGCGCGAATCGCCGCTGCTAGAATGCTCCGTAGCAGATCCGGTCGGGCCGCAACGGGTCCGACCCCGACCGGGAGGGAAAGGTATGGCTGACCGGCGGAGCAGCCCGGACGCAGACGCGGTGCGCTCGCTGGCCGAGAAGCTGCTGCACTTCAAACAAACGCTCAGCCCCCACGAACGCGCCCTGTTCGCGGCGCTCATGCTCCACGCCCAGGCGGGCCGCCAGGACCAGGACGTTCAGGGCTTCGATGCGGACAGCCCGAACCCGCACCTCGATGCCCTCGTCAACGTCCTGCCCGCGCCGGCCCCGCTCGACCCGGAGCTCGGCGCCTCGCTCGGCCGCAACTAGACCGCTCCACCCGCCCACGCCACCCGGCACCTCGACCTTCCACGCCGACTTGCCAGGCCGCACCGCCGGTGGGGCCTCGACGTGTTCTCAGGACCAGCGCAAGCC
Source organism: Chloroflexota bacterium (assembly GCA_042408635.1). Taxonomy (GTDB): domain Bacteria; phylum Chloroflexota; class UBA6077; order FW602-bin22; family JBHOQZ01; genus JBHOQZ01. The sequence continues at coordinate 1,554 of JBHOQZ010000475.1, read as the reverse complement.
CCCCGACCAACCCACGACGACGAGCGTCGGCCCGCGGGCCGACGCTCGTCGTCGCATTTCCCTGCCCGCTCGGTTGTTGTTCCGCGCTGCCGCCTCCGCTATAATCCGGCGCGCCAATCTCGGCCACGACCGCGTCCACATGCGCACCCGCCCGCGACCCCTGGAGCTGCGGGCGCCCGGGACCCCGTTCCGGGGCGCCCGGTCCGCCGGGTTCTGCCGACCATCCCGTGACGTGAGGCACGCCCTGATGACGCGCGCTCGCCGCTTCCGCGCCCCGCTCGTCGCCCTCTGCGCCCTGCTCCTCGCCTCCACCTTCGCCGCCTCCGCGCCGGTGCCCGCCGGCGCCGACCCGGCGTCCGCGCAGCGAGCCGGTCCGTTGCGCTACGCGATGAGCGTCCACCTCTGGCGGCAGGACAAGGTCCGCGTGATCGACCGGGTCAAGTGGGCCGGCTTCGGCTGGCTGCGCCAGGGGGTCAACTGGGACACCGTCGAGTTCGCGCCCCAGCAGTACGATTGGAGCGAGCTCGACGCGATCGTCGGCGCGGCCAATACGATGGGCGTGCAGGTGCTCTTCACCATCAACCAGGCGCCCAAGTTCTACCGCAGCAACGACAACGGCCGCCACGGCCCACCCGACGACCCCAACGCGCTCTACTGGTTCATGAAAGCGCTGGCCGGGCGCTATGCCGGCAAGGTCGGCGCCTACGAAATCTGGAACGAGCAGAACCTCGCCGTCGAGTGGGGCGTGGGCAAGCTCGACGCCGGCCAATACGTCGAGCTGCTGATGGCCGCCTATCAGGGCGTCAAGGAGGCTGACCCGGCCGCGCTGGTCATCACGGGCGCCCTCACCCCCACCGGCGTCAACGACTGGCAGACCGCCGCCGACGATGTCGCCTACCTGCGCGCGATGTACGCCTACAAGGACGGCATCATCAAGAAGTACTACGATCACCTCGGCGCCCACCCCTCCGGCTACAACAACCCGCCCGACGATACCCCCGATCTGATGACCAAGCCGTCGGACCGCTTCAAGGGCCACTGGAGCTTCTACTTCCGGCGCATCGAACAGTTGCGGGCGGTGATGGTCGAGAACGGGGAGGGCCACAAGCAGGTCTGGGCAACCGAGCTGGGCTGGAGCTCGATGGAGAGGCCGCCGGCCGGCTACGAATACGCCGCGGAAATCTCGGAGGAGGAGCAGGCACAGTACCTCGTCCGCGCCTTCGAGATCGCCCGCACCGAATACCCCTGGCTCGGCTACATGTCGGTCTGGAACCTCAACTTCCAGACGGTCGTCGATGACACCGACGAAAAGTGGGGCTTCGGCATCCTCCGCCCCGACTTCACCGCCCGCCCCGCCTACACGCTGCTCGCCTTCATGGAGAAGTAGCGCCCGCCCCACCCCGACCGCAGTCGCGCGCGGCCCTCGCGGAGGCCGCTACACCGCCCGGCGCGGTCCGGCAGGGGCTGCGCCGGTCCCGCCCCTCGGGGCGCCTCGGGTCAGTCGCGCGGCTCGATCAGATCCTCGATCAGGGGGGCGGCGTCGAGCCCGGCCGC
>JBHOQZ010000472.1:0-1418 GCA_042408635.1 Chloroflexota bacterium | reverse complement strand
GCCTCGGCACGCTCATCAAGCCGGCCGAGATCCAGTTCCACCACGAGATCACCAACCAGTACCTATGGAACCGCTTCTAGGCTGGGTCGACCGCCTCGGTGTCGATCTGTGCGGCGGGGAGCGGCCCCAGCTTGGCGTGCCGGCCGGCACCTGGCAGGGCGCGCGGCTCGCCTCCGGCGGGCGGTTCGCGCTGCTGGGCACGACGGTGTTTCCCGGCTACGACGACGCCGATTTCGAGCTCGGCGACCGCTCGGGACTGCTGGCCGCCTACCCGGCCCACCGCGACCACATCCGCGCCCTGACGCGCGGGCCGGGCTGAGCCAACGGGCCGGCACCCGCGCGCCCCGGCGCCTCCTTATGTCGTCCCGGCGACGGCGGAAGGTGCTACGATTGGCGTGCCCGGCGACGACCGGGCCGGGACGCGGAGAGTGGGGCGACGCCGGGGCGGTGGCGTGGGCCGGTGGCGCGGGCCGGGAGAGCGGGATGGGACGCAATCTGGGGCCGGGCGGCATCCCGGCGCGCGAGCTGCTGGGTGGGGGATCGCCGCGACCGATCCGGGCGATCGTGATCACGATCGCGGTGACGAGCCTGGTCTTTCTGATCGTGCTGAGCTTCTTCTCGGGCTCGATCGTGCAGGCGGGCCACGTCGGGGTGGTCACGAACTTCGGCCGGGTCGAGGATCGGGTGCTCCAGCCCGGCTTCCACTTCGTCGTCCCGATCATGCAGCAGGTGCGGCAGGTCGACGTGCGCGTGCTGCCCCACAACTTCCGCGAGATCGACGCCGCCAGCAAGGAGCTTCAGACGGTGAAGCTCACCGGCACGATGAACTACCACCTCGACGCGAACAAGGTGACGCTCCTCTACCAGACGGTGGGGCTCGACTTCGCCGACAAGGTGATCGATCCGGCGTTCAACGACTTCATCAAGGAGGTCGTGCCGCAATACGCCGTCAACGACATCCTCGCCAGCCGTGAGGAGATCCGTCGGCGCGCGCAGCAGCGGCTCGGCGAGAACCTCTCCCGCTACGGCATCATCGTCGACGACATCTACATCTCGAACATCGCCTTCTCGAAGGAGTTCCAGGACGCCATCGAGCGCAAGCAGACGACGCAGCAGGCTGTCGAGACGGAGCAGCAGATCCTGCGCCAGCGCCAGATCCAGGCGGAGCAGCAGGTGGCGCAGGCGGAGGGCGAGGCGAAGGCGGCGGTGGCACGGGCCCGCGGCGAGGCGGAAGCGAACCGCGTCCGCGCCGACTCGATCTCGCCCCAGCTCATCGAGTACCTGCGCTGGACCCGCTGGGACGGCAAGCTGCCGATGGTGACCGGCGGCGGCAACACCCTGCTCGAAATCCCCATCCCCACCGCCACCGGCAGCACCGGCTCCACCACCCCACCCGCCCCGTCACCCCAACCGGCCGT
>JBHOQZ010000469.1:0-2864 GCA_042408635.1 Chloroflexota bacterium | reverse complement strand
CCGGCCTCGGCTCCACCCGCTGGCCCTGGCGCCGAGGCCGGCGGCATGGCAGCCCGGCGCAGGATGCGTCCGCGCGGCAGGCCGAGCGCGACGCGTACCTCGCTCGCGCGGCGGCGCACCGCCTCGACGGCCTCGACGGCGCCCGGGCGAGCATAGTAAAGGTTCTGGACCACGATCACGGCGTCCTCCTGTGCCCCGGCTGTAGCCCAAGTGGGGGATTGCCGCGGCATTGTCGCTTGCTACACTCCGCATGGGTAGGGGGCACGTGGGCCGGGGTTCGGGCGCGCCGGCAGGCAGGGGAGGAGGGCAGTGCAGGGCACCGGCTACTTCGGGCAGGAGGTCGATTCCCGCCCACCGTTCAACCTCGTCGATGCGATGATCGGCGTGATCGTCAGCCCGAGCGAGACGATGCGGCAGATCGATGCCGCGCGGCCCTGGCTCTGGGCGCTCGTCTTCGTGATGGGCACGAGCGCGCTCTCGTGGGTCTCCCAGATCACGCCGCTGCTCGCCCGGCCCCGCCCGACGCTCCCCTACGCCATCCAGCCGTGGGCCGACCTGCTCTTCGACCTGCTCCAGAACCCGCTGGTGATCGCCTTCTGCTGCGGCGTGCTCGCGCCGGCCGGCCTCGCCCTCGGCGTGTTCATCCTCTGGATCGTCGGCTGCTGCCTGGGCGGCGAGGCGGAGTACACCGGGCTCCTCTCGACCCAGGCGTTCGTCTCGACGCCGATCATTCTCCAGGCGCCGCTGCTGGGCATGCTCTACCTCACCGATCCCGACGGCGGCCTGACCCTGATGGCGCTCTCGGGCGTGTTCGGCCTCTGGAGCTGGTGGCTCAACCTCGCCTCGATCCGCGAGAGCTTCCGCGTCTCGACCGGCCATGCCCTCCTCATCTGGCTGGCGCCGGGGATCCTGCTCGGTGTGCTCCTCGTCTCCGCCCTCTACTGGGCGTTCGCCCGGTAGTCGCCCGGATCCGCCGCGTCGGCCGACGCGGGCGGCGCCAGCGGGAGGTGGACGGTGAACGTGGCGCCGCGGCCCTCGCCGGCGCTCTCGGCGGTGATCGAGCCGCCATGCTGCTCGACGATCTGCTTCGCCCCAGCCAGGCCGATGCCGGCGCCGGCGATCCGCCCGGCGACGTTGCTGCCCCGCCGGAAGCGCTCGAAGACGTGCGCCAGGTCGCCGGCCTGGATACCCACCCCCTGGTCGCGCACCGCGATCAGGGCGGTGTCGCCGGCCGGTCCCGCCTCCCGAGCCACGCGCACCACGATCTCGCCGCCGTTCGGGCTGTACTTGATCGCGTTGAGGAGCAGGTTGGCGAGAACGCGCTCGAGCCGCGGCGCGTCCACCGAGGCGATCAGCTCCGGCGCCTCGGCCTCCAGGCGCAGCGTGTGCCGCTCCGTCACCGAGCGATGCTCCTCGACCGCGTGGTGGGCGAGGGCGACCAGGTCCGTCGGCTGGCGGCGCAGCTCGAGCGGCTGCGCCATCTGGAGGCGGGCGACGTCCACCAGCTCGTTGATGAGCGTCGTCATGCGCGTGGCCGCCTGATCGATCAGGTCGAGCCGCTCGACCAGCCACTCCGCCTCCGCCCCGCCCTGGCGGCGGACGCGGCGTTGGAGGAGTTGGGCGAGCCCCTTGATCGTCACGAGCGGGTTCTTGAGGTCGTGCGAGACGGTCGAGAGGAACTCGATCTTCTGCTGGTCGAGCGTCCGCTCGGCCGTGACGTCGTGCAGCGTCAGCACGGCGCCGGCCCGAGCCGCTGGCCCGGGCCCGGCCCCCGGCCGCTCCGGCGCGCTGTCGATGAGCACCGGCACGGCGCTGCCCTGCGCGATGATCTCGCTGCCGTCGCGCCGGCGCAGCCGGAAGGTGGTGTCGACCACGGTCTCGCCGTGGAGCGCCGCGCGCAGCAGGGGAAACGCCTCCCGCGGCAGCGGCTCGCCCTCGAGGGTGAGTACCTCGGCCGCGTCGAGCAGATGTGCCGGCGGCGTGCCGGGCTCGACGCCGTAGAGGGTGCGGGCCGCCTCGTTGGCGAAGATGACGGTGCCGGCCGGGTCCGCGATCACCACCCCGTCCGCGATCTGGCTGAGGATCGCGTTCTGCTCGGCCGCGATCCGCTCGAGCCGGCGGCGGGCCAGGACCGAGTCGGTGACCTCGACGGCGTGGCAGAGGAGCCCCTCCACTGCGCCGTTCGCGTCGCGCACCGGCTGGATCGCGACGTTGACGTATCCCTCGGCCGGCTCCCGTGCCTCGTCTCCCCGCCGGTCGAGCCGCAGCGGCACCTCGTTGCCGACGTACGGCTCGCCGGTCGTGTAGGCGCGGTCGAGGTGCTGCAGCCAGCCCTCGGCCGCGATCTCGGCGAGCGCCGCGCGCGCCGGCTGCCCGACCAGCGGTCGGTAGCCGAACAATCGGTGCGCCCGGGCGTTGGCGAGGACGATCCGGTGCTCGGGCCCGACCAGGTAGGCGAGGATGGCGGGCGCCTCGACGAACAGCGCGGCCAGGCGCGCCCGCGCCGTCTCGGCCTCGGCGCGCAGGTGCTGCTCGCGCGCGTAGCGGCGCGTCAGCTCGATCGGGCCGCTCAGCGCCGCCGCGACGGCCTGGAGGAGCTTGACGTCGGCTGGCCGGAAGGCATCGGTCTCGACCGAGTCGATCTCGATCAGCCCGAAGACCTCCCCGCGCCAGATCAGCGGCACGGCCAGGTACGAGCGCAGCCGGTCGTCCCCGTTGTCGCTGGGGCTGCTCAGGCCGGCCCGCTCGAGGTCGTTGCACAGGAACGGCTCGCGCGTCTCGATCACGCGCCAGATCGCGCCCCGTCCCCGCGCCAGACGCTGCCCGATCGCATCGGCGGCAAACCGGCCGACCGCCGCGCGGAT
>JBHOQZ010000458.1:0-2947 GCA_042408635.1 Chloroflexota bacterium | reverse complement strand
GGCAGCCATACACCTCGAACTGGCCGGTCAGCACTGCCTCACCGGTGCCGGGTGCCGGGCCGACGACGTGCAGGTCGCTGCGACCGTAGAGGATGGTGTCGCCGGAGTAGGTGCCGGGCAGCAGCTTGAGGGTGGTGCCGGCGGCGGCGGCGTTGACCGCGGCCTGGAGCGTGCCGGCGCCGGGCTGCACCGTCACCACGGTGGCGGGGTGGGGCAGGCTCCCGAGCGGGATGTAGACGGGGCTGAGCGGATTGGCCCAGTGGCCGGCCCACCATTGCTCGACGTCCGTGCCATAGGGCGGCGGCGCCGTCCATGGCAGCCCGGTGCCGGCTGGCGCGGGCAGGGTCGTCGGGGTCGTGGCGGGGGTAGCGGTGGCGCTCGGGCGAGGCGTCGGAGTGGTGGCCGTGGGCGTGGCGGTCGGCGGCACGGGCGTGGTCGCCGCCCCGCTGGTAACCAGCTCGAACACGGCGCCGTCGCCCGGCTGGAGCGTGATCGGGGCGCCCAGCGCCACCGTCTGCCCGGTCGAGAGGTTGCGCAGCGTCCCACCGAGCGGGCTCGTGATCGCGGTGGTCAGCGTGACGTTGCACTCGGGGTTGGCCACCACCGCGAACGAGCGCCCGTCCTGGTAGCGCAAAGTCGAGATGTAGGCGTTGTTGCTGGCGCTGAACCGGTCGGCGACCTTGCGCGTGTCGAGCAGGGTGGCGCTGAAGGGGGTGGTCCGGCGCGCCAGATCGGCCACGGTGTCGTAGAGCGCGGGGTTGTCGTGGAGACCGGTCCAGAACTGCTGGGTCGTGTAGATGAACCAGAACAGCCCCTTGACGCCTTCGCCCAGCGCCTGCCAGTGCTGCAGCCGGACCTCGGCCGGGGTGGGGGTGCGCAGCCGGGTCACGTTGGCCGTGGGGTCGACCTGGCCCGTGCTGCCGTGGGTCTGCCCGACCAGCCAGACGGGTCTGCTGCCGGCCAGTTGCACCCAGTGGCGCAGCGCGTCCAGGTGCGACATGCCGAACATCTCCGTATCGTGCCAGTCGCAGGGCTGCCGGGCAGCCGAGGCGGGGTAGGTGTAGGCGAAGAGGACCGGGGCGCCGCTCTGGGTGAAGACCACCTCATGCGCCCCGACCGTGGTCGGGAAGGCGGGGTGGGCGGGGTCCAGCTCGGCCATGGCCTGGACCAGGTAGGTGATGTGCTGCGCCCGATCGCTGGTCGTGTCGTCGCTCAGGTTGTAGCCCAGCAGGCTCGGGTGAGCTTGCGGCTGCACACCGTCGACGATCGTGCGCGCCACGGCGCGCGCCTTGTCGAGCGTCGGCGCGGGATCGTTGAAGAACTGGTAGGTCTCGACCATCGGCGCGACGATCACGCGGGCGCCGCGCCGGTCGGCCTCGCCGAGCGCGCCGCCGAAGTAGGAGGCCGAGCCGTTGGTGAAGGCGACGTCGCTCACGTTGTGCCGGCCCAGATCGTCGAACCAGGCCGACATGCCCAGGCCGCTGCCGGCATGCCAGGCGTCCTCGAAGACGCCGTAGGGGAAGACGCGCGGCGCCACCGGCGCCGGCGTCTGGCTGGCGGCCGGCGACACCGGCAGACTCAAGGTGGTCACGAGCAGGCAGGGAGCGAGCAAACCACGACGGATCGCGGGCAGGCCAGCGCCGTTCATGGAGCACCTCTAGTGAGCGCGCTGCGGCACGCTCGCGCTGTAGTCATATCAGGCAAACCGGCAGGCGTTTCGAGGCGTGCGCGATCATCCGCCCGATCCGCGTCGGGGCGGATCACCCGGCCGGTCGGCGGGCAGGTTGCGGCACGCCGTCGACGTCGATCACGGCGTCGACGGGCAGCCGGTCGGAAGGGCGTGCAGACGGGCTGTGGATCGAGCGAGCGCGGCAGGTATCGGTCGCCCCGGCTCCCGCGGACAAGCGGGCACGGCGGCTGGTCGCGGTGGAAGGGGTGGCGCGACCCGGCCGTCCCGTGGCGGCGCGGCTGCGGAGGGCACCGGGGGCGCGGTGAGCGGCTGCCAGGGCCGCTCCCGGCGCTCCCGACGGTGGCGTGGCGGACCTCCGTGGGCGGGGCAGGCGCCAGCCCGGGGCTGACCGGCTGCCAGGCCCGACGACCAGCCGCACGCACACTCGGTGGCGCGCGACGCCGCGGGATTGCGGCAGCCGCGCTCGGGCGCGGGGGTTTGGCGGTGGAGTGACGCGGTGAGGTGGCGGGGCGACCGAGTCGCGGTCCCCGGCACCGCCGTGCGGCGGGCATCGGTTGCCAGGTCGCCGAGCGCGGAACGGCGGTGCCGGGCACGCCCGGGAGAGCCTGTGGCGCGGTTGCGGCGAGGGGTACGCCGTCGATCCCCAGGTCGCACCACGCGTGGGCAGACCCGGTCAGGAGGGCAGAGTCACACGCGGCACCCCGTGGGGCGCGGTCGGGAGGGCTCCCTCGACCGCGGGCGGGGTCTGGTGGTTGCCGCCTCGCCCTCCTCCGGCCTGACCGACGTCGCAGATGTGGTCGCCGGCTGGTGGCCGATGCATTTCCTCGAAGCCGCGGCCCGCGCCCCGACCGGCACCGAGTCGTGTGGGTCCGGTGGCGAGGGCGTTCGCGGCGGGGCAGCGGAGTTGGCGACGATCAGGCGACGAGCAACGTCGATCGGGTCGTGTCGATCGATCCGCCGGGGGCTGTGCCGGCCGCAGGCAAGGGCCGGGCGACAGCCGCGTCGTCGCTCCCCCGTCGTGCCGAGCGAGCACGTCGCCATCGTTGGCGGGCAATGCTCCAGCTCGACTGGAGCGGAGCCGGGACGTGAGCGCCGAGGCCCTCGGGCATCGCGCTCGCGGGCTGTGACGAGAAGATTGCGTTTTCGCGCCGCGGCCGCACGGCCTGCCCGCCGGTGAGGACGGGCTCGTCGGCGTGCGGCACGCCAGCCATGTGCTTCACCTCCAGACGCGATCGCAAAGGGCGACGTCTTCGCCGC
>JBHOQZ010000457.1:0-3712 GCA_042408635.1 Chloroflexota bacterium | reverse complement strand
CCGCCGACCGGCGGGCGGCGCGGCGCGGGCTCGCCACGGGCGCCGGGCTCGCGGCCGCGCTCACCGTCGCTTGCTACCTGCCGTTCTGGGCCGGCCCGCAGACGCTCGGCTTCCTAACGCGCCGCGACTGGTTCACCGCGTCGTTGCCGACGCTCCTGCGCTCGCTGCTGATGGACCGCACCGGTCTAAGCCTGGCCGAAGCCGGGCGCCTGGCGAGCTTCCTCACGGGTCTGCCGTTCGGCCTCGTCTATCTGGGACAGCTCGTGGCGGCCTGGCGCGCGCGCGGCTACGGCCTGGAACGGCTCGCCCGCGACTGGTACGTCGTCTACTTCGTCTACCTGGTGATCGCCTGCACCTGGTTCCAGGCGTGGTATCTGCTCTGGCTGGTGCCGGCGACGGCGCTCCTGCGCGACGAGCGTTGGCACGACCTGACCGCGCTGTTCGGCTACACCGCGCTCGCCTCGTACCTGTGGTACTGGATCTGGGGGCTCAGCAAGGGCTTCATGGACTACAACACGATCATGGCGATCATGGTCGCTATCATCTTCCCGCTGCCGCTCCTCTACGCCGCCCTCGCCTTCACCGCGACACGGAGCGCCGCGCCGGCAGGCGACACTCAGGTATGGGGTATTGAGGCGGCCGAAGGCAGCGCCCCCTTCGAGTCGGCGCGCGGGGGGGCATCAACCTCAAGGTAATCCAAGCGATGCTGTGCCACGCCAACCTCAACAGGGTCAAGCACTATGTCCACCTGACGCGCGAGCTGATGGGCCAAGAAGTCTAGTAGAACGCCCTCTAGCATCGGACCAAGTCCAGTCGGGGAGGCGAAACAGCAATCACGTTAACCCAAATCCTCGACCTAGTCGGAATGCTCGACGATGCGCCGGGCGATCAGACGGCACGGGAGCGCTTCCGGCAGTATCTGATGAAATCGGTCAGCACGATCGGCACGGTGCGTGACCACACCGAGACCTGCCTGCGCGAGAGCGGCCCGCAGTACTCACGCGCGCTCCAGGATCTGGTGAACCACACTGCGCGCCTCCTTGGCTTCTCGGTCGAGTTTGGCCGCTATCAAGGGGTCGCTGGTGAGATCGGCTATGACGGCATCTGGCGGTTCGGCGACATGACGATCGTGGTCGAGGTCAAGACGACTGGTACCTACGCCATCGACACCGCTACTCTGACCGGCTACGTGGACCAACTCATCTCAGCGCAGCGGATCTCGGATTGGGATCACACACTCGGCCTGTACGCCGTTGGGCGAACCGACCCCGGCCTCAACACCTTGAGCATGCCATTGTCGGCCAGTGTTGATCCCGCCCGCTCCGGGTTATCACTGTCGACAGCCTGCTCTCCATTGCAGAGCTCTGCCAAGAACAGCACATATCCCCAGAGGAAGCTCTTGCCCTGCTGCGCCCGGTTCCAGGTGCTATCCGGCAAGGCACAACCGGACTCCTCCTGACCAAAACGTGTACTACCAACCTTCATGCCTTGCCGTGATCAGGCCATCGCGAGGATCTCTACTGGTGTCGAGGGGGCAAAGAGTCCAACCATATGCCTGTTGTGGAAGGGGCTCGCTCAGGCGCTGCCTGGTGCCGTCGCCGTCGCCTCGTTCGCGGCCGGTGCCTCGGCCAGGCGAGGCACGATCACCCGCAGCGCCGCCGGGATGATGCGCGCGCGCAGCGGCGTCGCGCCGACGATCTCGCCGTCGACCTGCACGATCTGAGGTGGGTCGGCCTCGATCTCGATCTCGCGCGCCTGGTAGAGTTGGAAGTTCTCGTTCTCGCTGGATGCAGCACCGCCCACGACCGCCGCCGCCGCCGAGAGGAGCGAGCTCACGTCGGCGCCGCGCACGATGATCAGGTCGAGCAACCCGTCGTCGGGGCGGATCGTGGGGGAGAGCGTCAGCCCGGTCTGGCCCATGCTGCCGACGTTGGCGACGATCGCGGTCATGCCCTGCGTCTCGACCTCGCGGCCGTCCAGTCGCAACCGGTAATGCGAAAGCTGCCGATCGCGCAACGCCTGGACGGCGGCGAAAGCGTAGGCAAGCGGCCCGAGCCGGTTCTTCATCTCGGTCGGCGCGCGCGCCACCATCTCGGCCTCGAAGCCGGCGCTCGCCCGCAGCAGAAAGACATGGTCGCCCACCACGCCGACGTCGAGCTCGCGCACCACACCGGCGGAGGGCTGGAGCGCGATGGCGATCGCCTCAGCGAGGGTGCTCGGGATACCGAGCTCGATCGCCATCACGTTGCCGGTGCCGCCGGGGAAGATCGCCATGGGCACCTTCGTGTTCACCAGCGCCGAGGCGACCTCCCGCACGGTGCCGTCGCCGCCGTAGGCCGCGACCACCGTGGCGCCCGCCTCGACCGAGGCGCGGGCGTAGCGCGCGGAGTCGCCGGCCGCCTTGGTGACGAAGACGTCCCAGTCGACGCCCGCCTCATGGAACGCGCGGTTCAGGATGTTGAGCACCGGCTCGTCCTGCCCGGCCGCGGGGTTGATGATGACGTGGATCGTTCGCGTCACCGCCGCCTCCTCTTGCCTGCCCTCGTGGCGAGGTTGCGCAAGACGCGTGCCGCACCGGGCTCCCGGTCGGCTGGGGCGCTGGCGACTCCCGCCGGAGTCGGGGGCGGCCCCGGCAAAGCATTGCAGCCCTTGCTGCAAAGGAGTAACGGCGCTGGCGACTCCCGCCGGAGTCGGGAGCGGCCGCAGGAGCCGCGCTGCACCCCCGCGAGCGCCGTCGATCGGGCCGCCCACGCCGCCGGAGCGATCGTCAAGCCCCTGGCCGTGAGCGCCTACCCCCGGCCGTCGTCGCCTCAGCCGCCCCCGCTGACCGAGCGGTCGCCGAGAGCAGGGCCGTGGTCGCCTGCCCATGGGCCGCCGTCGCCTCAGTCTCCAGCGCCGCGCAGGAGCAGCGTGTCGCCTTCGCGCAGGGCCGGGCTGATCACCTCGCTCTGGGTGTCGTTGGTCAGGCCGACCTCGATGGGCACATCCTCCGCCCGGCCGTCGCGCCAGACCGTCACGTACTGCTCGGCGCCCACAGTCTTGATCGCCCGGTTGGGCACGATCAGAACGCCCTCGCGCCGGTCGGTGACGACAGTCATGTTCGCCGTCATCCCGGGCAGGAGCATGCGGCGGGTCGGTCCGAGGCTGAAACGCGCCTCGTAGCCGACCACGTTCTGGCTGACCAGGCCCGCCGGGGCGAGCGAGTCGAGCCGCGCGGTGAAGGTGTCGTTCGGCCAGGGATCGACGGTGAAGGTCGCCTCGGCGCCGATCTGGAGGTCGAGCACGTCCGGCTCGGCGATCGGCGCCGTCACGATCAGGTCCGAGAGGTCCGCCAGCACCATGAGCGGCTGGGCCGTGGACGACGAGCCGTCAGCGCTGCTGCCGGGCGTCCAGCCACCGATCGAGCCGTTGATCGCGCCGATCGTGCCGGCGGCCGGCGCGCGCAGGATCGCGGACTCGAGGTTGGCGACTGCCTGGTCGAGGTCGGCCTGCGCCGCGCGGATGTCGGCCTCGAGCGTGGCGACGTCCTCCGGCCGCGGCGGCGCGGTCTGCTGGGCAAAGAGCGCCTCTGCCTCCTCGGCCTTGCGGGCCGCCGCCTCCGCGTCGGCCTGCGCCTTGAGGTCGTTGGCCGCGGCCTGCTTGACGCCCGACTTGGCGGCCAGGTCGAGCAGCGACTTGGCGAGCCGCCCCGGCACGTCGAGGAACGTCGCAT
>JBHOQZ010000453.1:0-1304 GCA_042408635.1 Chloroflexota bacterium | reverse complement strand
TCGGCGACGGAGCCCGGCGGCTCGACGCTCGGGGCCGGCTCGGCGGCCACTCGAGCAGGATCGGCCGGGCTAACGGTCGGCGGCCAGGCCGGGTCGGCGTCGAGCGCCGGGGCCTCGACATAGACGCCGAACCGGCGCAGGTAGTCGAGCGGCGTCAGACCGTAGGCGGCCGCGGTCGCGGCGAAGTCGGGCGCCGCCTGGACCAGCACCCGCCGCAGCCGCTCCGCGACCGTGGCGCGCCGGCCCGGCTGCTCGGACGATTCCACCAGGGCGCGCAAGCCGAGCGCCCCGTCGGGGTCGACGCGCCAGGTCAGCTCCAGCCAGAACGCGGCCGCGTCGGCGAGCGCATCGGGGCTCGCCTCGGCGGTGTCGGCCGCCGCGTGCCCGAGGCGGGCGAGGGCCTGGGGGATGACCGGCTGGGAAAGCGCCAGGTAGCGGCTTGCCCCAACCCGCCCGGCGTGGAGCGCGTGGCTCTCGGCCGGGCCGCCCACGGGCAGGATGTAGTCGGCGAACCAGGCGGTTTCGTGCCAATGGGTGGTCAGCGCGACGTGGAGCCCGATCCGGGTCTCGTCGCGCAGCGCCTCGATCCAGGCGAAGCCGTCGGGCCCGACGCCGATCGGATTGACGCCGCGCGTGATGAGCGCCGCCAGCCGCTCCTGCCCCGCCCGAAGGCGGTGGGGGAGGAGGTAGCCGACGTCCTGCCCGGCCAGCGGGAACTCGGAGGGCCAGAGGAGGTCGTTCCAGTGCCGCGGGGGCCGTGCCGCCGGATCGGCCGGCTCCCCCGGCTCGGTCGTGGCGGTAAAGGCGATCCCGCCGGCGCTCCCGATGCTGCCCGTGAGCACGTGGAGCAGCAGCAGCGCCCGCACCGTCTGCCAGCCGCCCAGGCTGCCGGCCGCCGCCCCGCCGGCGCAGACCGAGGCGAACGCCGGCCCCGCCGCCGCGATCTCGTGCGCGAGCCGGACGACGTCCGCCGCCGGCACGCCGCTCTCGGCCTCGGCGTATTGAGGCGTGAAGTGCGCGTAGCGCTCGCGCAGCCGGGCGACGAAGGCGTCGAACCCCTCGGGGGCAGCCTCGTCGGTCGAAGCCGACTCGGTGGGCGCCGCGGGCGCCGCGGGCAGCTCGCGCAGGCACTCCTCCCAGTTCACATGCTCGTGCAGGAACTCGCGGTTGAAGCGGCTCTCGTCGAGGAGGATGCGGGCCACGGCCAGCAAGACGGCGGTCTCCGAGCCCGGCCAGGCGGGCAGCCAGCACTCGGCGAGCGCGGCCGCGTTCGAGCGCAGCGGATCGAGCAGCGCGATCCGGGC
>JBHOQZ010000450.1:0-7839 GCA_042408635.1 Chloroflexota bacterium | reverse complement strand
CCGGCGAGATTGACGCCTAGGTCGTTGACCAGGCGCTGGATGCGTCGCAGGCGCTCGATGTCGCTGGCGGAGTAGAGCCGGATGCCTTTGCCGTTGCTGCGGGACGGGGAGACCAGGCCCAGCCGCTCGTAGGAGCGGAGGGTTTGCGGGTGCATGCCGAGCAGCTTGGCTGCCACGCTGATGACGTAGCAGGGCTCATCGCGCTCTACCTGCATGGTCCCCCTCACCTTCCAGTTCGTCTCTGTGCGGGCGGCGTGCCCCGAGGGCTGCCCGTCCGCACACCTCCAAGTATAGATGTTGAGCCGATCGTTGTCAAGTCTTCTTCACCGAGTATCGGAGACGGCTTGACATGAGTCTATACGTCTGTTATATCACAAGCGAGGGAGGGTCCGCCGCGCCGGCGCGCCGGCCTCCCCATACCACCGAGTGTTGTCGGGGCAGGTGCCCCGGGAGGGTCGTCGATGACTGCCAACCGCTGGGATCCCTTCACCGATCTGGTTTCGCTGCGCGAGGCGATGAACCGCCTCTTCGAGGAGAGTGTCGTGCGGCCGGGCGCCTTCACGGGCGCCAGCGCCTCGGCCGGCGTCGGCGCGGCGCCGGGCCAGCCCGCGGCGCGCCCGGTGCCCGTCGACGTCTGGCAGACCGCCGACGAGGTCGTCGTGCGCGCGACGATGCCGGGCGTGCGCCCGGAGAACGTCGAGATCAGCGTCGTGGGCGACCTGCTCACGCTGCGCGGGGAGCAGGAGCGCGAACAGGAGGAGGCGGGCCGGGCCTGGGTGCGGCGCGAGCGCGCGCACGCCAGCTTCTACCGCGAGGTGCCACTGCCCACGCTCGTCCAGGCCGACCGGGCGACCGCGACGTTCGAGCACGGCGTGCTGACGATCCGGCTGCCCAAGGTTGAGCAGGTCAAGCCGCGCACGATCAAGGTCCAGGCCACCTCGAGCGGCCAGGGCTCAACCGGTTCCGCGCCGCAGAGCTAACGTCCCGGGGCCGACGCTAGAGCTAGCGAGACCGGCGGCGCGAACCGACATGTGATGTCGGCTCACGCCCGCCGGCCGCTTGGCGACACGCCCGCACGCTCCGACGGCCCACCGGGAACCGCCTCGGCGGGGTAGGATGGAGCGCGGTGCCCGGCGACGCGGCGGTCCTCCCGCCGGGGCGGCCGGGGCGCGACGGCAACGGCGAGGAGGAGTGGGCAGATGGTAAACGGTCAGGCCGGCGCGGCGGGCGGGGATTTCGCGGCGCTGGCGGCGCACGTCGACTCGCAGCGCGAGGCGTACATCGCGGAGCTGTTCCGGTTGCTGCGCCAGCCGAGCATCAGCACGCAGGGCATCGGCGTGGCGGACTGCGCCCGGTTGCTCGCCGACCAGATGGCGGCCTCGGGGATCGCCACCCGCATCATGGACACCGCGCCCGATGGCTGGCCCGTCGTCTACGGCGAGCTGGCCGGCCCGGCCGGCGCGCCGACGGTGGTGATCTACGGCCACTACGACGTCCAGCCGCCGGAGCCGCTCGACGCCTGGCACTCGCCGCCGTTCGAGCCGACGGTGCGCGACGGCCGCGTCTACGCCCGGGGCGCCGGCGACAACAAGGGGCAGTTGCTCGCCCACGTGCTGGCCGCGCGCACGCTCGGCGCCGTGCGCGGTGGGCCGCCAGTGTCGCTCAAGTTCATCTTCGAGGGCGAGGAGGAGATGGCGAGCCGGCACCTGCCCGACTTCCTCCGCCGGCACCGCGACCTGCTGCGCGGCGACCTGATGTACTCGGCCGACGGGCCGATGCACGTGACGGGCCGGCCGATCGTCACCTTCGGCTGCCGCGGCCTGCTCTACATCGAGCTCGAAGCGGCCGGAGCGAACCGCGATGCCCACTCGGGCCACTACGGCGGCCTCTTCCCCAACCCGGCCTGGGAGCTCGTGCAGCTCCTGGCGACCATGCGCGGCCCCGACGGCCGCTGCCTGATCGAGGGCTTCTACGAGAAGGTGCGCGAGCCGACCGACTACGAGCGCGGGCTGATCGCCGAGATCCCGTTCGACCGAGAGGAGTTCCTGCGCGCGAACGCGCTCGACCACCTCGACCCGGCCGCCGAGCGCGGCCGGACCGCCTACGACGGGGTAATCACGCTGCCGACCTGCAACCTGGCCGGCTTCGGCGCGGGCTACACGGGGCAGGGCTCGAAGACGGTGCTGCCCGCGCGCGCGCTCGCCAAGATCGACATGCGGCTGGTGAAGGACCAGGAGCCGGACGAAATCTGGGAGCTGGTGCAGGCGCACGTGCGCCGCCACGCGCCGCACATCACGGTGCGCCGCCTGGGCGCCGTCCGCCCGGCCAAGACCGACCCGGCGCTGCCGGTGTCGCAGGCGGTGATCAGGGGCGTCGAGCGCGCCTACGGGCAGCGCCCGCTCGTCTACCCGATCACCGGCGCGAGCGGGCCGCAGCACATGTTCGAGTCGACGCTGGGCATCCCGAAGGCGGGCGTGCCCTACGCCAACTACGACGAGAACAACCACGCCCCGAACGAGAACATGGCGCTCGACCTCTTCATCCAGGGGATCACGTGCACGCTGGCCGTGCTCGACGAGGTCGCGGCTCTCGACCGGCGTTAGACGCGGGCGCGGCCAACGCTTCGCTGGCGTTGGCCGCGCCCGGTGTTTCCGATCGGGGAGTTTCGGCTACCGCTCCACCTGGGCGCCGCTGAGGGCGCCGCTCTGGCCGACGCGGTTGAGCACGCCCAGGTTCTGCGCGGGGGCCGGCGAGGTCGGCACGGGGGCGAGCTGGAGCGCAACGTTGACGCGCTCGCGGGTGATGTCGTTGTCCATGGTCGGCTACTTCCTGAGCTGCCGGCATCCGCGCCCCGCGCGAACCCCGGTTGCCACTCACATCCTGACGATACGCCCTCCCCGCCGCAATGTCTGTCGCCGCACCGACCCCGGGCTGGCCGGCGGTCGGCCTGCCAGCAAGCTGCTGGTTCGATCGGCCCATTGGGTAGGGAGCCGGTTCGCGCGACGGAGCCGGCCGGCGGGTGAAGAAACCGATGGAGGGAGCTCGGTGCCCACGCTCGGCGTGTTCCTGATCCCACCGCGCGACCACCCGCTCTACGAGCTCGGCAGCGCGCTGCTCGGCTACGACATCTGGCGCCGACGGCACACCACCCCGCTGTTGGCCGGCGTGCTGGGCGAGGAGCGCCTGCGCGCCTGGCTCGGGCCCGCCCCCACCTACGGCTTCCACTGCACCATCGTCGCGGGGAACCTCGGCTACGAGGCCGCCGACGTGCCGGAGGTGCGGGCGCGGCTGGCCTGGGCGGCCGGGCGCCTCGCGCCCTTCACGCTGGTGAACGGGCGCATGTTCGACGACTTCCACGCCGGGCACCACGCGCTGGTCACCACCTTCGATTCGCCCGACGGCGCGCTCGGTCGCCTGCACCGCCAGCTCGCCACGCTGATCGCGCCGCTGCACAGCACGAGCGGCTACGCGTCGCGCGCGGCCCGGCTGGACGAGGCGGAGCGGCGCAACTTCTACCGGGTCGGCGAGCCCTGGGCGCTCGAGCTCTTCTCGCCGCACTGGACGCTCGCGAGCGGGCTGCCGGACCGGGCGGCCTGGGAGGTGCTGCGCGAGGCCGTGCTGCGCCACACCGACCTCTTCGCCGACGGGCGCACGCGCAGCCTGCACGTGGCCGACGTCCACCTGGTCGAGCGCGGGCAGGACGGCTACTACACGGTGGCCGCCAGCTACCCCCTCGGCGGCTGAGCCCGGTCGCGCGCCGGGCATGCGGCGCGCAGGCGTGGCCGGCACCGGCGGGGTGACGGTGCCCGGCGCACGCGCCGAACTCGCCGCGAGGCGAACCAGAGAGCACACGTTGCCCGCTCCCCTGGATCCAGGGGGAGCGGGCAGCGGCTTGTCGGCCGACGCCGGGCGGCGGCTCAGCCGACGTCGTGGATCGGCAGGATCGTGGTGAAAATCAGCCCCTTGAGTTGGAGGCGCGTGAACTCGAGCACCATCGCCGGCACGGTAATCACGTTGGCGTTGAGGTTCTGCTTCAGGTCGTCCGCGATCTGGTCGGGCGTGAGCCCGGCGGGAGCGTGGCCCGTCTCCGCCGCCAAACTGGCGTGCGCATCGAGCGTGTTCTGTCAGGCCAAGAAGAGGACGCCGCGCTGCTGGAGCACCTCGAGGCTCGTGTCCTGCCAGTAGCCGTCCGGATCGTTCGGGTCGGCCTCCTGGCCGCGGGTGTAGGTCGGCCGGTAGATCGGGTTGCGCGTGGCGGGGGCGCCGGTGCGCGGGTCCTTGACGCCGAACAACTCGCCCAGGCGGTAGCGCGCCCAGGCGATGTCGTTGTAGTTGAAGATGTTGGCCGGCCCGTGGACGCCCAGCACCACCAGCAGCTCACTCGGCGGGATCTCGTAGGAGAACTGCGCCGCGTTGAGCCAGTGCATCGTCTGGATCGGGCAGGGCGCCGCGATGTTCGCCCACTGGAACACCGCCTTGAGCCGCTTGGGCTGGTCGACGAGGCTGTCGTAGAGCGCGGCCTTCCACTCGCCGGGTCGCAGCACCCGCGCCTCGGCCACGCGCCGCTGCGCAAGCGCCCCGGCCGCCAGCGCCGCCGCCACGCCGAGCGTGCCCCGCGCCAGCAGCCGGCGACGCGACCCCGTCCACCCCCGCCGCGTGTCGTCCCTCACCCCGTCTCCCTCCTCATGGTGATGTACCGTCGCAATGATGGCGGACGGGGGCCTGAGCGGCAAGGCAGGCACGGGGCAGCTTGGCGGGATCGGGCGGGGTGGGGACTGTCCGGGTCGGGTGCCGGGCCGCGCAGCGGGGGTGGTCGACTGTGTCGGCCGCGCGACAGATCGGCCCATCCGGCGCGCGGGCGGCCGCGTAGCTCTGGGCAGAGGTGGCGCACATGGAGACAGAGCGGTGTGCCCCGGGAAGGAGCGACAGAGACGATGGCAGCGATCGCGGTGGCGTTCCCGGTCCAGCCGGGCAAGACCGAGGCGGGGCGGCAGTTCGCGCGCGAGGCCCTGGCGCGGGGCGCGGAGCTGGCGGCGTTCTTCGACCGGATCGGCGTGACAGAGGAGCACTGGTATCTCCAGAGGACCCCGGCGGGCGACCAGGTGATCGTCTACTTCGAAGCGGACGATCCGGTGGCGGTGTTCACGCGCTGGGCCGCCTCGAACGAGCCGTTCGACCGCTGGTTTCGCGAGCAGGCCGAGGGGGTCACCGGCCTCGACTTCGGTGGGACGCCTGAGCTCCCCGAGCCGATCTTCCACTGGCGCGGCTAGGCCACCCGCGCCGAGCCAGCCCGACCGAACCACCCGGCGGATCCCGCCGGGTGGTTCGGCGTGGCGCCCCGGCCCCTTCCCCCACGCCTCACCCGCACAGTGCCACCTTACGGCGCGAGTCCGCCGACCGGCGCACGATCGTCCGCTCGGGGCCCTTGGCGCTCTTGCCCGGGGCGCCGTGCCCGGGCCGCGAACGCTGTGCTAGAGTGACCCTACGGTCGTTGGCCTAGTGCGTGCTCGCGCGCGTGGAGAGGATGGGTGGCACGATGGTCGAGCAATTGGCGCGCAACTGGTGGCTCGTGGCGCTGCGCGGCGTCCTGGCGATCCTCTTCGGCATCCTGGCCTACATCTGGCCGGGGATCACGCTGGCAACGCTGGTGCTGCTTTTCGGCGCCTACAGCCTGGTGGACGGTGTGTTCGCGGTGGGCAAGGCGGTGGCGAACCGCCGCGGCGGCTTCAACTGGGGGCTGCTGCTGAGCGGGATCGCCGGCATCATCATCGGGATCATCGCCTTCATCATGCCCGAGGCGGTCGCGCTGGCGCTGCTGTACCTGATCGCGGCCTGGGCGATCATCACCGGCATCTTCCAGATCGTGGCGGCGATCCAGCTCCGCCGCGACATCCCGAACGAGTGGCTGCTGATCCTGGCCGGCATCGCCTCGGTGATCTTCGGCATCCTCTGCGCCATCTGGCCGGGCGCGAGCGCGCTGGCGATCATCTGGCTGATCGCGGCCTGGGCGATCATCTTCGGCGTGCTGCTGCTGATCCTCGCCTTCCGGCTCAAGGGCCTGGCCGACACGGGCACGGCAACCCGGGCCATCCCCTGAATCGTCGCCGGCCACACAAAGCGAGACCCCGGCGCCGATCCTGCCGTCGGCGCCGGGGTCTTTCAGGTTGGCGAGCGGACTGCTTAGCGAATGAAGGTGTAGCCAGGGTAGCTGTAGTAGACGCTGCCCACGTAGCTGGTGTAGGTGGTCGGGACGTACCCGACGTAGTTGGTCGCGACGTAGGCCGTCGTCGTCGGGGTGGTGTAGTAGTAGCTAGGGACCACGACCGAGCTGGTGTAGTAGGTCGGGGTCGTGTAGTAGGCCGAGTAGCTGGGCGTGTAGTAGCTGTAGGTGTAGTACGGGTAGTAGGTGCTGTAGCTGTAGATCGGGTTGACGTAGCTGAAGCGGGTGCCGTAGCAGTTGCTGCTGTAGACGCCGCCGTAGTAGCTGTAGTACGTGCCGCCGACGCACACCTGCGCCGGAGCCGCCGCCGTGGTGCCCGCGTTCGAGGCCGCCTCGGCCGCCGGCGCGCCGCCGAAGAGCGACAGACCGATCACCGCCGTCGTCGCCACCGCGCCAACCGTCTTGAGCAGAGCGTTCATCGTCGGATACCTCCCCATTCTCTGTCCGGCTGCCCGGATCCGGTGATCCGGGTGGCGGCGGTTCCTGGTCCGCCGCGCTGGTTGCTCCTGACGGTGGCTACTATCGCAGCCCGGCAGCGGCCGCGCTGTCGCGCCCCCGACATAACCGCACCCCATTCGGCCAACTGTCGCCGCCGTGACACACCTCCTCCCGCGCCGACCGTTCGCGCCGGCCACGTGGCGACGGGGGACGTCAACGGCGCCGATCCGGGCGAGCCCGCCACGAGGCAAGGGGCAGCGCCGCGCTGGCGTGGCTCCAGGGGAGCTGGGCCCGCCCGGACCCGGTTCGAGAGCGGGCGAGGCGGGGCAGACGGGGCCGCCCTGGAGCCGGTTCGAGCGTGGACACGGTCGGTCGGCCCAGGCACCAGCTCCGCAGGGGCACCGAGGCCGCGGTGGCGAGCCGCGCCGCGCAGCGCGGGGCACGAATGGGAGCCCGGCGACGGGCCTCCGGGGAGGCGAGCGGCGAGTCAACCTCGGTCCGCGCGGCGCGGGACACGAAGAAAAGCCCGGCGACGGGCCGCGTCGCCGGGCTTCTGGGAGGAGGTGGGACAGCACCGCCGCCACCGCCCGGTGGTCCCGGCCACGTCCCCGAGTCGTGGCCGGCCGTGCGGCGGCGGGTGGCGCCTGGGTCTGCAACGTCGCCTTGTCGGCGCCTGTCCCGCTGTTCCTCTGCTGCAGCAGTCTAGGGTGCGCGCGGCGACAGGTCATCGTGCTCGGTGCCCGAGCGTCGCTCATCGCCATTGGGCAAGGTGTACAAGGGCGGCTGCGGTGGGCAGCTGGCCCCTATCGGCCAGGCGTCCGAGCGTCGGCGTTGGGCAGGCGGGGCAGGAGCGGGCGGGGGCTGCTCACGGAGTGTCGTCGCCCACGCCCACGCCCTCGCCCGAATCGTCGCGCAGCACCCGGCGGGCGAGGGCTTCGGCGGCGGGGTCGCCCAGGTCGATCAGCGCCCAGGCCACCGCCCGGCGCACCTGCGCGTCCGCATCCCCCAGCGCCGCCGCCAGGGGCGCAGCCGTGTCCGGGTCGCGCAGGTCGTCCAGCGACTCGGCGGCGGCGACGCGCACGCGGGGTTCGGGATCGCGCAGGGCGTCGACGAGCGCGGCCGTGGCACGCCGGTCGCGGAGGCGCAGCGCGTGGGCGGCCAGCGCCCGCACGCTCGGCTCG
>JBHOQZ010000440.1:0-5968 GCA_042408635.1 Chloroflexota bacterium | reverse complement strand
CGGCCGCCCCGGCGGCGTCTCCCGCCGCGGCGGCGAGCCCGGCCCCGGCGCCCCGACCGGCCGCCGGCAAGCCCGGCGGCACGCTCACGATCGTCCGCCCGGTGGACGCCGTCTCGCTCGACCCGTTCACCGAGACGACCTCGCCCGGCAACTGGGTGATGTCGAACCTGTACGAGACGCTGGTCATCCTCGACACCGACATGCAGATCAAGCCGGGGCTGGCCGAGCGCTGGGAGCAGGTGGCGCCCGACCGCTGGCGCTTCTACCTGCGCCGGGGCGTGAAGTTCCACGACGGCACCGACTTCAACGCCGAGGCGGTGAAATTCAGCATCGACCGGATCAAGAACCCGCAGAACCCCGGCCGCAGCGCCTCGAACCTGCAGGGGATCAAGGCGATCGAGCCGCGCGACGCGACCACGGTCGACGTCGTCACCGACGGCCCCTATGGCCCGATCTTCAACATCCTCGCGCTCGTCTACGCCTGCGGCATCGTCAGCCCGGCGGCGGTCGAGAAGTTCGGCGAGGATTTCGGGCGCAACCCCGTCGGCACGGGGCCGTTCAAGTTCGTCGAGTGGCGCACCAACACCTCGATCACGATCGAGCGCAACGACGCCTACTGGGGCGACAAGGCGTTCCTCGACCGCGCCGTCTTCCGCGTCGTGCCCGAGGAGAGCGCGCGCATGCTCGCGCTCCAGACCGGCGAGGCGGACATGGTCATGAACCCAGCCCCCTCCGAGATCAACAGCCTCAAGCGCGACAGCAAGTTCACCGTCCACGAGACGCCGGGCGTGCGCGTGCTCTTCTTCGGCTTCCAGACCAAGCGCCCGCCGCTCGACGACGTGCGCGTGCGCCAGGCGATCAACTTCGCCTTCGACCGCAAGCCGGTCCTCGACAACATCCTCGAGGGGGCGGCGGCGCCCGCCACCTCCTATATTGCACCGGGCGTCTTCGGCTACAAGGACACCAGCGCCGCCTGGGCCTACAACCGGCAGCGCGCCGAGCAGCTCCTCGACGAGGCGGGCTGGACGAAGGGCGCCGACGGCGTCCGCGCCAAGGACGGTCGCCCGCTCCAGCTCAAGCTGAACACCGCCCGCGGGCGCTATCTCAAGGACGCCGAGTGCGCCGAGGCGTTCCAGGCGGCCATGCGCCAGATCGGCGTGCGCGTCGACGTCGAAGTGCTCGAGTGGGGCACGCTCTTCGCCAAGATCCGCCAGCCCAACTTCGACGCCGACTTCATGACACTCGGCTGGTCGACCGCCACCGCCGACGCCGACTACACGCTCGGGCCGCTGTTCGGCAGCAACTCGATCCCGCCCAAGGGCTGGAACTCGTTCGAGTACATCAATCCCCGGATCGACGAGCTGGCGGACAAGGCGCAGCGCAGCACCAACCCGGCCGAGCGCCAGCAGCTCTACGGCGAAGCGCTCGACATCCTCGCCCGCGACGCGGTGATCGTGCCCGTCTACAACAGCAAGGAGATCATCGTCACCTCCGCCCTCGTCAAGGGCTTCACGATCCACCCGGTCGACTACTTCGTCTGGCTCAACCGGACCTGGATCGATAAGTAGGCGTCCGGGACGCGATGCGCCGCTACATCGTCCGCCGCCTGCTGAGCACGATCCCGGTCCTGCTAGGCATCAGCCTGCTGGTGATGCTCACCATCGACCTGATCCCGGGGGATCCCGTGGCGCTCATGCTCGGCGAGAACGCCCGGCCGGAGCAGGTCGCGGCGCTGCGCACCTACCTCGGGCTCGACCGGCCGCTGCCGGTGCGGTTCGTCGACTACATCGGCAAGGTGGTGCAGGGCGACCTCGGCCGCTCGCTGCGCGAGAACCGGCCGGTGCTCGACGAAATCCGCGACGTCTGGCCTTACACGCTCCAGCTCACGCTGGCCGCGATGGCGCTGGCGGTGGTCCTGGGGATCGGGCTGGGCGCCTACTCGGCGTTGCGCCCCTACAGCCTGGCCGACAGCCTGGTGCGGGTGGTGGCGCTGGTCGGGCTCTCGATGCCGATCTTCTGGATCGGGCTCGTGCTCATCTACGTCTTCGGCTGGTACCTGCGGCTGCTGCCGGTGACCGGCAGCGGCACGCCCCAGCACCTCATCCTGCCGGCGGTGACGCTGGCGCTGCCGTCGATCGCGCTAATCGCGCGCATGACGCGCTCGAGCCTGCTCGAGGTGATGGGCGAGGACTACATCCGCACGGCGCGGGCGAAGGGGGTCTTCGAGGGGGCCGTGCTGATGCGCCACGCCCTGCGCAACGCGCTCATCCCAGTGGTGAGCGTGATCGGGCTCCAGTTCGGCCAGTTGCTCGGCGGCGCGGTGCTGACCGAGACGGTCTTCGCCTGGCCGGGGCTGGGCCGGCTGATCGTGCGCGCGATCTTCGCGCGCGACTACATCCTGCTCCAGGGGGCAGTGCTCGTCTTCGCGGCGTCGTTCGTGTTCATCAACCTGCTGGTCGACCTCTCCTACGCCTGGCTCGACCCGCGCATCTCCTACGGCTGAGGGCGCCGCGGTGTCGACACCCCCGGGCACCACCACCGCGTCGGCCGCCACCTCGGCGACCGCCGTCGAGCTGCGGCCGCCGGTGCGCGACGAGCTGCTGCGGCGGTTCCTACGCAACCGGCTGGCGGTGGCGGGGGCGCTGATCGTGCTGCTGCTCGTGCTGGTGGCGATCTTCGCCGACGTCATCCGCCCCTACGACCCGGCGCTCCAGGAGCTGGACCTCAAGCGCGAGCCGCCCAGTCCCCAGCATCTGCTGGGGACGGATGAGTTCGGGCGTGACATCCTCAGCCGGGTCATCCTCGGCACGCGGGTGGCGCTGCTCGTCTCCTGCCTGGCGGTGGGGATCGCGCTCGGGCTGGGCGCCACGATCGGGCTGATCGCCGGGTTCCTCGGGCGCTGGGTCGACGAGGTGCTGATGCGCGTGATGGACGTCCTGCTCTCGTTCCCCTACCTGCTCATCTCGATCGCGATCGTGGCGGCGCTCGGGCCGAGCGTCCTCAACACGACGCTCGCGGTCGGCATCTGGGCGATGCCTGCGTTCGCCCGCGTGGTGCGCGGGCAGGCGCTGGCGCTGAAGGAGCGCGAATTCGTGCTGGCGGCGCACGCGATCGGGGTGTCGACGCCTGGCATCATCTGGCGGCACATCCTACCCAACATCATCGCGCCGGTGCTCGTCTTCTCGTCGCTCTACATGGCGAACGCCATCCTGCTCGAGGCGGCGCTCTCTTT
The DNA here is from genome assembly GCA_042408635.1 of Chloroflexota bacterium. GTDB lineage: Bacteria > Chloroflexota > UBA6077 > FW602-bin22 > JBHOQZ01 > JBHOQZ01. The sequence goes on along the minus strand of JBHOQZ010000440.1, from coordinate 2,736 downwards.
CCTCGGGCTGGGGATCCAGCCGCCGGAGCCCTCGTGGGGCCTGATGGTGGCGACCGGGCGCGACTTCCTGCGCACGGCGCCGCACGTGGCGACGATCCCTGGCCTGGCGATCATGCTGGCGGTGCTCGGCTTCAACCTGCTGGGCGACGGCCTGCGCGACGCCCTCGACCCGCGCCTGCGCAACCGGCTGTAGGGGCGCGTGCCCCCAGGATTGGGGGTTAGGGGGCGCGTCCCCCCAGCCGCGGGCCACGGGAGCCGGCGGCCAGGGGGGAGCCGGCGACGGCGCGCAGCCCGGCACCGGCCGGGCTCGTGATCTGGTAGGTCACGTCGGCGAAACCGGTGGCGTTGGCGTTGCGCAGGAAGAACAGGTTGCCCGCCGGAGCGTAGAGGCCGACCGTGTCCTGCCCGTTGCTCTCCCAGTCGCCGGCGATCGGCTGGTAGCCGCTGTTGGGGTTCCCGAAGGCGAAGATCGTGTCGGCGAAGCCCTGGCTGAGCGAGTTGCGCAGGTAGAAGACGCTCGCCACCGGATCGTAGAGGCCGACCTTGCTGCCGGTCGTCGAGCCGTCCCAGTTGCCCGCGATCGGGAGCCAGCCGGCATTTGCCGGGCCATAGAGGAAGGTGTTGTCCGCGAAGCCCGAGGTCAGCGAGTAGCGCAGGTAGAAGACGCTACCGACCGGGTCGTAGAGGCCGATCTTGTCGACGCCGGTGCCGTTCCAGTCGCCCACGACCGGGATCCAGAGGCCGCTCGACTGCGTCGGCGGGAAGATCGGGCCGAAGGCGAACGTCAGGTCGGCCGAGCCGGTGGTGTTGCTGTTGCGCAGGTAGAAGGTGCCGTTGTCGGGGTTGTAGAGCCCGGGCGTGGCGACGCCGTCACCGTTCCAGTCGCCGAGCAGGGGCACGGCGCGCGGCCCGACCGGGCCGAACTGGAAGTTGAGGTCCGCCGGGCCGGTGGTCGGGATCGTCCGCAGCGAGAAGATGCCGGTCTGCACGTTCACCAGGCCGCCGGTGGCGCCGGCTGCGGTCGGCTGGTTGAGGAGGACGCTGACGCTGCTGCTGGCGCTGTTGGCGACCGCCAGGTCGAGGCGGCCGTCGCTGTCGAAGTCGCTGAGCGCCAGCGCGGCGGGGAAGTTGCCGACCGTGAAGCCGGCGGCGGGGGCGAAGTCACCATTGCCGCGCCCCAGCAGGACGCTCACGTTGCCGCTGCCGCCGTTGGCGGTGAGGATGTCGAGCTTGCCGTCGCGGTTGACGTCCGCGACCGCGACCGCCTGGGGGAGCGTGCCGACCGGGAAGCTGCCGGCGACGCCGAAGGCGCCGTTGCCACCGCCGAGGAGGATCTGCACGCTGTTGCCAGGGCCGCTGGTCACGGCCAGGTCGAGCTTGCCGTCCTGGTTGAAGTCGCCGGCGGCAAGCGCAGTCGGCTGCTGGCCGCCGATCGGGAAGCTCTGCGCCGGCGCAAAGCCGATGCCCCCCGTGCCAAGCAGGATGCTGACGGAGTTGCTGGCGTTGTTGGTGACCGCGATGTCGAGCTTGCCGTCCTGGTTGAAATCGGCGAGTGCAACCGCGGTGGGGAAAGCGCCCACGTCGTAGGTGGCGATCGGCCCGAAGCCGCCTGCGCCGTTGCCCAGCAGCACCGTCACGTTGTTCGTGCCGTTGTTGACCGCAACGAGGTCGAGCTTGCCGTCCTGGTTGATGTCGGCCGCCGCCAGCGCCACCGGCGCCGTGCCGCCGAGGGCGAAGCCGCCCGCCCCGGTCAGCACCCCGGCGCCGTTGCCGAGCAGCACGCTCACCTGATTGGTGCTGTTATTCGCCACGGCCAGGTCGAGCTTGCCGTCCTGGTTGAAGTCGCCGGCGGCGAGCGCGTAGGGGGCGGGGCCGGCCGGAAACGGAGAGCCGGCGACGTTGGCGAAGGCGCCGCGACCGGTGTTGACCAGCACGCTGACCGAGCCGCCACCGCTGTTGGCGATGGCGAGGTCAGGCTTGCCGTCCTGGTTGAAGTCGCCGACGACGATTGAGTTGGGCACCGGGCCCACCGCGTAGCTCAGCGCCGCCCCGAACGGATAGGCGTGCGCGGCCGGTGGCACGCCCGGGCCGATCAGCCCGGCGGCGAGGGCCGCCAGCAGGCCGACGACGCCGCCTCGCCCGCGAAACCAGCGCCAACCCATGACCACTACTCCTCCCTAAACCCGGCTGGCACCCACGCCGCCCGGCCTCACCGTCCCGCTAGGCGCGGGCACGGCGCCGGCCACTGTCACGCCGCTGTTGGAAACAACCGGGACGAGCGGGGCTCGCCAGCGCCTTATAGAGCGAGCGGGAGAACGGCGTCAACCTAGCGGGGGGTGCAGCTAACAAAATCGCATCAGCAGATCGTGCCGCGTCCGGCCGGCGGGGCGGTCGATCGGGCCAGCCGAGGCCCGCGTGGTCCGGCGCGGTCTGGTAGACTCGGTTGATGCGGGCAGCCCACCCCGCCCGGGGGCCGGGTGCGGCGCGAGACAGGATTGAAAAGCCAACGGACATGCCGAAGTTCTTTATCACGACGCCGATCTACTACGTCAACGACGTGCCCCACATCGGCCACGCCTACACCACGCTGGCCGCGGACGTGGCGGCGCGCTACCGCCGCGCCCTGGGCGACGAGGTGTTCTTCCTCACCGGCACCGACGAGCACGGCCTGAAGATCGCCGAGGCCGCCGCCCGGCAGGGCAAGTCGCCCAAGGAGTTCACCGACGAGATCGCCGA
>JBHOQZ010000439.1:0-3673 GCA_042408635.1 Chloroflexota bacterium | reverse complement strand
CGCTCCCGACGGGGAGCGACCCGGCGGCGGGGGCGCGTCAGAGCGCGCGGCCGAGGGCCGCGGCGACCGGGCGGGCGAGGTTGAGCACCGCGTCGAACTGGTCGGGCGTGAGCGACTGCTTGCCGTCGCTGAGCGCCGCCGTCGGATCGGGGTGGACCTCGATCATCAGCGCGTCGGCGCCAGCGGCGATGGCAGCGGCCGTCATCGGGCCGACCAGGTGCGCATTGCCCGTGCCGTGGCTCGGGTCGACGACGACCGGCAGGTGGCTCTCCGCCTTGACGACCGGCACGGCGTTGAGGTCGAGGCAGTTGCGCGTGTACTCTGTGTCGAAGCTGCGGATGCCGCGCTCGCAGAGCAGCACGCGGTCGTTGCCGGTGTCGAGGATGTACTCGGCCGCGAGCAGCCACTCGCGGATCGTCGCCTGCATGCCACGCTTGAGCATGATCGGCAGCCCCGTCCGGCCGGCGCGCTGGAGGAGGCGGAAGGCGCTCATGTTGCGCGAGCCGATTTGGAGGATGTCGGCGTACTCGGCAACCAGGTCGACGTCCTCGGAGTCCATCACCTCGGTGATGATGAGCAGGCCGGTGCGCTCACGCGCCTCGGCGAGATAGCGCAGCCCGTCCTCGCCGAGCCCCTGGAAGTCGTAGGGGGAGGTGCGGGGTTTGTAGGCGCCGCCGCGCAGCACCGTGGCGCCGCAGGCGCGCACGGCGAAGGCGACGTCGAGCACCTGCTCGCGGCTCTCGACCGAGCACGGCCCCGCGATCACGATGATCTGCTCGCCGCCAAAGACGACGTCGCCCACGCGGACGGGCCGGGTGCCGGGCTGTCCGCCGTGGGAGGCGAGGCGGTACGGACGGTTGGCGGCCGGGGCGGTGGGGACGACGGTGGCGGCGGTTGCGCTCATCGGGGTGTACCTCTCCTCATCGATCATCTAGGCTGGCGTGCGCTCGCCTGGCCTGTGACCACCCGGAGGGTACGCGCGGGGCAAAGGGAAGGGCCACAGGCGCTGTCCGCTTCGCACGCCCGTGGCCCTGGTGGTTGGCTGCTGTGGTGGGGATCCGCGTCAGCGCAGCCGGGGCTGGGCGTGCTCGGTAAACCCGAACCGCCAGAAGTAGCCCGCAAAAAAGCTGCTGCTGTGCGCGTGGAGCATCGTCGGTGTTCCCGTCTCCGCTGGCGGCCTCTGCCGCCGACTTGCCCGCGAGAGTAGCACGCGCGGCCTGGCCTGTCAAGCCCTCTGTTTCGGCTTTCGGCTGCTCGCGCGCTAGTTGCCGGGCGGGATGAGCTCGTAGCCGATGCTGACCACGGAGGGCTGCGCCACAACGCCGACCGGCGTGAAGACGCCGCCGACGAGCGTGATGAGCAGACGCCCCGAGGCGCTCTCGGCCGCGATCTGCCAGCGCTGGGCATTCTTGCCCGGACCCGGCGCCGGCACCTCGCTCCAGTTGTAGGCGACGAGGTCCGCGACGATGACGGCCCGCAGCGCGTCGGCGTCGATCGCGTCGGCGGCCGCCTGCGAGTAGGCTCCGACGCCCGGCGAGACGCTGTTGCCCCACTCGACGGGCACGGCGCGCACGATCCCCAGGCGCAGCGGCGCGCCCGGCTGCGGCACCGGCAGCACGAACGGGTTGACGGCGTAGAGCAGCTTCGCCTCGACGCCGACCTTGCCGGCCGGACCCGCCGTCGAGAGCGCGGGCGTGTCGCGGCCGTTGAGCGTGACGCTCAGCAGCTCGTTGCTGCGGTGTGCCTGGAACGCCAGCCCGCCGTTCGGGGCGGGCACGGGGGTGAGATCCCACCCCCTCGCCGTCAGCACGTCGAGCAGGAACGTCGAGACGGCGTCCTGGCTCACCTCGGGGTTGTAGGCGCCACTGACGCGCAGCGCGCAGAAGCCGAGCGGCGCACCGCCGGCCCACGAGGTATCGTGCCAGAGGCCCGGCTCGGCCACCGGGGCGGACCAGGTCAGCGCGGGGGCGAGTTCGAGATCGGCCGGCAGGCGCGCCGGCGCGGCGTTCGGCGCGCAGGCCGTGTACGTCGGAGCGGCGACCGGCATGGGCCGTGACAGCCCCTCGGTGAACGAGCCGGTTACCGACCGGTCCGGCCCGACGGTGACGCCGAGCGCGACCACGCTCAGCGCCAGCGCAATCCGCGTGGCGCGGGCTTTCCCAACCTTCACGTGCGGTGCACCTCCTGACGCCAGGCGGACGGCGGAGCCACCGCGGCCCACGCCGCGGACGCCGTCCCCTCTGCGCCAGAGGGTGCCACACCGGCCCGCAAAACCGCACCGGAGAACCGTCGCGGGGCGTCAAATGTGCGTCTGTCTTGTACTTTGACAGAATAAAGCGCGAGCAGCCAGAGTCACAGCGCCTCCGGTGGCAACCTGCGGATCAGGTAGCGGCTGGCGGGCAGCGCGTTCGCCGGTCTGCGCCTCGCAGCGTGTCCGGTGGCTGCCCACGCGGCAGGGTTAAGGCTCCCCAGGCCCGGCCCGGCTCAGCCGCCGAGCGTCACGGTCTTGGTCTGCTCGCCCGCGCCGGACCGCACGAAGGTGACGGACACCTGCTCACCCGCCTTGCGCCCGGTAAGGGCCGCTTTGAGCTGGTCGCCATTTCGGATCGCTTTCCCGTCGATGGCGGTGATGACATCGCCCGCCTGGAGACCGGCCTGCTCGGCCGGGCCAAACGGCACCAGGCTGGCAACCAGCACGCCCTGCTGGACCGGGAGACCGACCCGCCGCGCGATCGCCGGGTCGACGTCGACCACGCTCACGCCGATCCAGGGCTGGCTGGTCCGGCTCACCTGCCCCTGCTGCAGCCAGCCGGGCACCAGCCGCTTGACGGTGTTGACGGAGACGGCGAACCCGATCCCCTCGGCGCGGCCGCCGGTCTGAGGGTCGGCGGCGCCGAGGGTGTTCACGCCGATGACGCGGCCCGAGGAGTCGAGGAGTGGACCGCCCGAGTTGCCGGGGTTGATCGCGGCACTCGTCTGGACCATGTCCTGGATCGGCTGGCCGCCCTCGTCCTCGGGCACCGAGCGGCCGGTGGCGCTGACCACGCCCAGCGTGACGGTGCGCGCGTAGCCGAGCGGATTGCCGATCGCGATCGCGGTCTGCCCCGGCCGCAACGTGGACGAGTCGCCCAGTTCGAGCGTTGGCAGCCCGGTCGCCTCGATCTTCACCATCGCCAGGTCGTTGGCCGGGTCGCTCCCCATTACGGTGCCCGCGAAGGAGCGCCCGTCCGTGAGCGCGACCGCCACCCGCTGGGCGGCCGCGACCACGTGCGCATTGGTGACGATGTAGCCGTTGGGGTCGATGATGAAGCCAGAGCCGAGGCCGACCGCATGCCGGCTCTCGACGCCGATACCGACGACCGCCGGCATCGCCCGCTCGACCACATTGATGACGTTCTGCTCGAACGGCGTGATGCCCACGGGGGCCGACGCGGTCCCGCTCGTACCCGCGTTGGCCGCCGGGCCGCTAGTGGCCGGTGCCCCCGGGTTCGCGGTCGCCGCCCCCGGCGTCGGCACAGAGGTGCCGGTCTGGTTGCCGCCCGTCGCCGGAGTGCTCCCCGGCGCCGCGGCGTTCTGGCCGCTCGCCGACGCCGCGGTCGCCGCCGGTGTGTTCGCGTTGCCCTGGACCGAGATGTCCCCGCTCGTGCAGGCGCTCAGCGCCAGCACGGCCGAG
>JBHOQZ010000438.1:0-1342 GCA_042408635.1 Chloroflexota bacterium | reverse complement strand
GCGGCGATGCGCTCGTCCGATGCCAGCTCGCCGCCGCCGGCTGTGCTGGGGGCGGGCAGTGCCCGGTCGGTCCCGGCGGGCTCGGCCGGCGCCAGCGAGGTGCCCGTGGCCTCGCCGGGCGGGGCGACGAGCGTGAAGCGGACTTCCCCGCGGTCGCCCTGCTCGCCCTCGAAGCTCACGGTCCAGCGGCCGAGCTGCGAGCGCTGGGAGGTGGCAAAGGCCCAGTCGAGGAAGCCCACCGCGCTCGTCGTCACGTTGAACGTGAGCTGGGTGCCGTTCGGGCGGGTGACGGTGACGGTCACGGGCTGGCGCGGCTTCCAGGCGATCGCGTTGAACGAGAAGGTCGTGCCGGGGGTGCCGGTCTCGGGCAGCGCGCTCAGCCCGCGCGGCAGCGCCACCGGGAGCGCGGCGTTGAGGTAGCCGGTGAGCGCCGTGCCGAACTCGGCGACCGAGCCGCCGGTGACCGCGACGAAGGTGGGGTTGAACATGCCGCCGTTGCCGATCCGCTTGAGCATGCGCGCGACGGTGGGCAGGCCGTGCTGCTGGATCAGGTAGTCGACCGCGAGGACGGCTTCCCCGTAGATCAGATCGTCCCGGCCGTTGTTGCCCAGGTCCGCCCACTGGGGGTAGGTCGCGAGGTCCGTCAGCGGGACCGCCGCGTCGAGCGCGAGCGCCGAGGCGACCACCCCCTGCCAGCTCCGCCACTGGCGCGCCGCGTCGGCGGGGTAGCGCGTGCTGATCAGGTCGTAGGCGGCCCAGTTGGCGAGGCCCTCGCTGAGCCAGGGCGGAATCGGCCGGCCGCGCGTCGCGGCGTCGATTACCTGATGGGCGTACTCGTGCGCGATCAGCAGCGCCACCGAGCCCGGCGTGCGGTATGGTCCGCCGACGTCTTCCAGGATCGCGATCCGGCTCCCGAGCGGGACGAAGGCGCCCTCGGAGAAGGTCGGCACCTGCTGGAGCGGCGTGTCCGTCAGCAGGGCGCGCCCGCGCCGGTAGGCGTTGCTCGACGGGAACAGGAACAGCTCGAGCGTCTGCTCCGGGGGCGGCACCTCGAGCATGGTCGGGATGGCGCGCCGGGCCGCCGCCAGCCCGTCGATCGAGCCCTGCACGCGCTCGGACGGCACGCCGTCCGAGAAGTAGACGGCGGTGCCGGCCGCGTCGAGCCGGTTGAACGGCAGCCCGCGCACGATCGCCAGCGACGTGTCGGCGCTCGCCGGGCGCAGGTGGGTCGCCGCGGCCACCACGCGCCGGCCGTCGATCGAGCCGACGGCGGCGCTGCCGATGAACTCCGGCCCGAGCCCCAGCACGCCCGGCACGTACACGTTGAGCGTGCGGTTGGGCG
>JBHOQZ010000434.1:0-2760 GCA_042408635.1 Chloroflexota bacterium | reverse complement strand
CCGGCGCAGGGCCGCGCCCCGCCCCAACCCTGCCCGGCGGCTGCGCCCGGGGGACGGAAACCGTCCGGATGGCAGCCACCCCCTCGGCGCTGGGCGAGGCGCCGGGCAGGGCGCTGTCGACGCGCGGGGGCTGCGGTAAGATAGGGGTCGGAGTTCGCTGGAGGTGGTGGGCGTGCCGTTTCTCCCGCTCGACGGCTGCGAGCTGTACTACGAGACCCACGGCTCCGGGCCGGCCCTGATCTTCGCCCACGGGCTCGGTGGCACCCACCTCTCGTGGTGGCAGCAGGTGCCCGCGTTCCGCGACCGCTACACGTGCGTCACCTTCGACCACCGCGGGTTCGGCCTCTCGGTCGAGCGCGCGCCGGCGCGCGGCCCGGCAGCCTTCGTGGTCGACCTGGACGCGCTGATCGACCACCTCGGCTTCGCCGACGTGCGCCTCGTCGCCCAGTCCATGGGCGGCTGGACGTGCATGGGCTACGCGCTGCGCCGGCCCGAGCGCGTGCGCGCCCTCGTGCTTGCCTGCACGCCGGGCACCGTCAGCCACCCGGAGCTGGAGCGGATCACGGCGGCAGCTCGCGAGCGGGGCCGCGAGCGGGCGCTCTTCGAGCGCGGCATCCACCCGGCCGGCGGCGAACGGCTCGCCCGCGAGCAGCCGGCGCTCCACTTCCTCTACCAGGAGGTGAACGCGCTCAGCCCCGCGCTCGACAAGGAGCGCGTGCGCTCTCAGCTCCACGCGCTGCGCCGGACGCCGCCCGAGGCGCTGCGCACCCTGACCATGCCCGTGCTCTGCCTCACCGGCGAGGAGGACGTCGTCATCCCCTCCGAGGCGATCGCGCTGGTGGCGTCGCTCCTGCCGAACGCGCACCTGGTGCGGGTGCCCGAGGCGGGCCACTCGGTCTACTGGGAGCGCCCGGAGCATTTCAACGCGCAAGTGGCGGCTTTTCTGGATGAGGCGGCGCCGTAGGGGCGGCGGCGCGAGCGGAGGTGGACCACGATGGCGGTAGAGCTGCGTTCCTACATCAACGGTCAGGCGCGTGACGGGGTGCGCTGGAGCGACGACCGCAGCCCGGCCAATCCCGATGAGGTCGTCGCGCGCGTCTCGCTAGCCGACGCGGCGCTGGCGGCCGAGGCGGTCGAGGCGGCCAGGGTCGCCTTTCCGCCCTGGCGCGCCACCCCGCCGCCGGCGCGCGGCGACATCCTCCGGCGTGCCGCCGACATCCTCGAGCGCCGGGCGGAGGGGGTGGGGCGTGACCTGACGCGCGAGGAGGGCAAGACGCTAGTGGAGGGGATCGGCGAAACCAGGCGCGCCGTCCAGATCCTGCGCTACTACGCCGGACAGACGCTCGAGCCAGACGGGGAGACCTACCCGAGCGCCTCCCCGGCCACCTTCCTTTACGCCCGGCGCGAGCCGCTGGGCGTCGTCGCGGCGATCACGCCCTGGAACTTCCCGATCGCCATCCCGGCCTGGAAGATCGCGCCGGCGCTCGCCTACGGCAACACGGTCGTCTGGAAGCCGGCAGAACTGGTGCCCCTCACGGCGCAGCACCTGCTCGAGGCGCTGGTCGAGGCTGGCCTGCCGCCAGGCGTGCTGAACCTCGTGTTCGGCAAGGGCTCGGAGGTCGGCGAGCCGCTAACCACCCACGACGCCGTCAGCGCCGTCACCTTCACCGGCTCAAACCCCGTCGGCCGGGCTATCCAGTCACGGGCCATTGCGAAGGGCAAGAAGGTTCAGCTCGAGCTGGGCGGCAAGAACCCGGCAATCGTGCTGGCCGACGCCGACCTGGACCAGGCCGCCGACGGCGTGGCGCGCGGCGCGTTCCTGAGCGCCGGGCAGAAATGCACCGCCACCAGCCGCGTCATCGTCGAGCGCTCGATCCTCGGACCGTTCCAGGATCGGCTCGTGGCGCTGGCCCAGGGGTGGAAGCTGGGCGATCCGCTGGCCGCCGACACGCGCGTCGGCCCGGTGGTCTCTCCCGATCAGCTCAACACGGTGCTGGAGTATATCGCGGTCGGCCAGCGCGACCGCGGGCGGGTGCTGGCCGGGGGCGGCCGCGCCGAGGACCTCGGCGCCGGCTACTACGTCCGCCCGACGGTGATCGCCGACGTGCCGCCGGAGAGCCGGGTGGTGCGGGAGGAGATCTTCGGGCCGGTGGCGGCGCTCGTGCCAGCGGCGAACTTCGAGGAGGCCGTCGCCATCGCCAACGACACGCCGTTCGGCCTCTCGGCGAGCCTCTTCACCAACGACCTGACGCGGGCGCTGCGCTTCGCCGGCGACATCCGCGCGGGCGTGGTCAAGATCAACCAGGAGAGCGCGGGCGTCGAGTTCCAGGTGCCGTTCGGCGGCATGAAGGAAAGCTCGTCGGGCTCGCGCGAGCAGGGCAAAGCGGCACGCGAGTTCTTCACCGAGTGGAAGACGGTTTACATCGACCCCGTCCCGGGGCGCTGAGTGCTCGGCGGGCCAATGCCGGTTCCAGCGCGAGCGAGCCCTCCCGGCCCGCGGAGGCCGAGACGAGCTGTCGCCGGCGACACACGCCAACTCAACGCCCGGCCCGCGGATCGTTGGGCTAGCGGTCGAGACCCTCGCGGACGGCGCGCGCAAGCTGGTCGAGGTCGACGGGCTTGCGCAGATGGATGGTGGCACCGAGGGCGCGGGCGCGCTGCAGGCGATCCTCCTCGGCGTAGGCTGAGACGACGATGGCGCGCTGGTCCGGGCGGACGAGGCGGGCGCGCCGAAACGTCTCGACGCCGTCGATGCCCTCA
>JBHOQZ010000431.1:0-2987 GCA_042408635.1 Chloroflexota bacterium | reverse complement strand
CCCGGCGCGAGGGGACGCGCCCCGAGGCGATCCAGGTGGTTGCCGCCGCGGGTCCACTCGACACCCTCACCGCGCGCGAGCGCACCATCGTCGAGGTCGTGCGCTCTCTTTGCCGCACCCACGCCCTCCCCGACGACCTCTACGGGCGGGCGGAGGCCGAGCTCGGCCGGGAGGCGCTGGTCGAGCTGATCACGCTGGCCGGCTTCTACGGCATGATCGCCTTCATCCTGCTCGGCTTCGACGTCTCCCTGCCCGACGGTATGGAGGCCCCCTTCTGAGGCGCGCCGCGCGTGCGACGCGACACGACCCGGTTTCACGAGCGGAGAGCATGGAGACTGCCCCGGAGGACGCAACCGTTCCCGACCCGGAGGCGCACGATGAAGATCACCGCTGGGAGCGCATCCCGCGCGACGCCACCGGGGAGATCGAGGCCGGCGACTTCCAGAAGCCGCCGGACATCGCCGTCGAGATCGTCTCGCCGGACCAGAGTCCGGCCCTCCTGGCCGAGCGGTGCCGGTGGTACGTCGCCCACGGCGCGTCGGTGGCGCTCGTGGTGAACCCCGCCCATCGCACCGTCACGCGCTTGGGCCGGGCGACCGAGCCGATCACCCTGCGGGGCGCCGCGCGGATCGACCTCGACGCTGTGCTGCCGGGCTTCGAGCTCACGGTGGACGAGCTGTTCGCGGCGCTCCGGCTGGCCGCGCCCGACGAACCCGTCAGCCGGGAAGCTGACCCGAGCGCCTGAGGAACGCCAGCGTCAGCTCGACGCCCAGCTCGAACGGGATCGGCGTCCAGCCCAGCTCCCGGCGGGCCCGCGCGGCGCTCGGCCGGGCACCCCATTGGGCGAAGTGCAACTGCCCCCGTGGCACGAGCGGCCGCAACCTCGTCGCGGCGGCAAGCGCCTCGGTCGCGGCCGCCGCGAGCCGCGCGGCGGCATACGGCATCACCGGCGGCACGAAGCCCCGCCCGGCGGTGCGCACCACCGTCCGGGCGAACTCCGACAGCTCGACGTAGCGGTCGCAGAGGATGGAGCGGCTGCCGATCGGGGCCCGTGCCTCGGCCAGCAGGTGGCCGCCCGCCACGTCCAGCGAGTAGACGACCGGCACGCCGCCGGGGATGAGGAGCGGCAACCGGGAGCGGACCAGGTTGACCATGAGCCCGTTCAGCCCCGGCGAGGTGGCGGGGCCGGGGCCGTAGACCGCCGCCGGATGCAGCGTCACCGCCGGCAAGCCCTCCCCGATCGCCTGCTCGACCAGGCGGTACGCGCGCTGCTTCGCCCGCTCGTACGGGGTGGCGCGAGGTGCCGGGTCGATCTCACGCTCGTCGAACTCCGCGCCCGGCCGGGCGGCGAAGACGTCGATCGTGCTGGTGTAGACGAGCCGCCGCACGCCCGCGGCGCGCGCCGCCGCGAGCAGGTTGCGCGTGCCGTCGACGTGGACCCGGTCGAACGTCGACGGATCGCGCAGCCACTGCTCGGGCGGGCCAGCCGCGTGGTAGACGACCGCACAGCCCGCGAGGGCGCGGTCGACCGCGGCGCGGTCGGTGACATCGCCCGGCACGAGCTCGACCTGCGACGGGAGGACCCGCGCGGCGCGCTGGGGCGAGCGCACCAGGGCGCGCACGCGCCGCCCCTGCCGGAGGAGCTCGCGCGCGATGTTGTTGCCGACCAGGCCGGTCGCGCCGGTCACGAGTACCCTGTCCATGCGCCGCCATCCTGCCGCGCGCCCGGCCGAGGCGTCAACCGCGTCGGCCGGCACGGCGCGGCGCTTCGCGCCCTGCTCGCGGCCTTGCCGGGCGAGCGCGGTGGACGCCGGGGGGGCAGCTCAGTCGCCGGGCTGCGCCGGGTTCGCGGTCGCGCCGGGTGAGCGCCATGGCAGGCGAGGCCCTGCCCACGTCACGCCACGGCAATCGCCAGGCCCGATGCAGCGGGGAGCGATTCGAGGCCCGGGTCGATCTCCGGCACGATCTCGACCGAGCGGGCGCGGGTCACGCTCTGCAGGTCGATGGCCGCCTCGTGGAGCGCCGCCGCCAGGTCGGGGGCGGCAGTGGCGACCTGGAGCCGGGCCAGCTCGGCCCCGAGCGAGAGGCTCCGCCCGCTCTTGTACCGCCGGACGACCACCGCCACCTCGACCAGCGCCGCGCCCACCGCCTCAGCGTCCGCCTCCTCGAGCGCGGGGTCGGGCTGCGGCCAGGCGCTCCGGTGGATGGACGGCACTGTCGGCGTGGCGAACAGCTCGGCGTAGATCGCCTCCGTCACGTGCGGCAGCACCGGCGCCAGGAGCTGGAGCGTCGTCTTCAGCACGCGGTGCAGCGTCCGGCAGGCGGAGGCGCAACCCACCGTGGTGGCAGGTGGCCCCGGCTGCGCGGCCGCCGGAGGCGCCTCGTCGCCGACCGCTCCCAGCTCCTCTACATCGGCCGGGACCCCGCCGAGAGCCCCCGACGCCCGCGCGGCCGGGGGGCGGGTCGCGGCGTAGAGGCGTTTCTTGACCGGCTCGAGGTAGTTGTCGGCCAGGTCGTGCCAGAAGAAGTGCTCGACCTCGCTCCGGGCGGTGGCGTAGTCGTAGGCGTCGAAGAGCTCGGTCGCGCGACGCACCAGGCGCTGCAGCCGGGCGAGGATCCAGCGGTCGGTCGGCACGAGGGGCGGGGCCGATTCGTCGAGCGGATCGTCGGCCCCGGGACGCTCGGCCAGGCTGGGGGAGGCCGCCCCGCCGGCCGAAGGGCCTTCGCCGAGGAACGGCGCGGCGAAGCGGGCCACGTTCCAGAGCTTGATCACCAGCTTCTGGCCGGCGGCGATCTTCTCCTCGCTGATCACGGCGTCGCGGCCGAACCCGGTGCCGGCCGCCCAGTAGCGCACGGCGTCGGCCGAGTAGCGCTCGATGACAGCGAGCGGCGCCATCGCCCCGCCGCCCCGGCTCTTGCTCAGCTTGGCCGGCTTGCCTCCGACCCGCCCCGGCGCACCGGCGCCCGCGGCCGGCCCAGCCGGAGCC
>JBHOQZ010000428.1:0-1318 GCA_042408635.1 Chloroflexota bacterium | reverse complement strand
AACTGAAAAACTTGAAAGATATACTTGGGATGATGCTAGATATTATATTCATGAAGGAAAACTAGTAGAAAAACCAGTTTCTGGACTTGTACAATTGGAAACAATGCCATCACTATCATTAGAACATCCAAGTGCTGGTATTTTTACAGAAGTAACAGAGCAATATCCATTAGTATCATTAGAACAGCCAAGTGCTGGTATTTTTACAGCAGTAACAGAACAAACTGCTGAGAAAAAGGCGGAGAAGGAAGCAAAGAAAGAATCAGTAGTAGAAGAAATTCAAGAAGCAATTGAAAAAGAACTTCCAAAAATAAAAGATCTTTCTAAACAATCTCAAATTGATGCACTTACTAATCTTCTTTTAGATAAGCAGAATGAACTGCTTAAACAAGGAAATTTAGAAGCAGCAATTAATAAAAATATTGTTGAAGGAGCTACACAAGCTGTAATACGTAATCCAGAATTTACAAGTCCAATACTTGAGTCTCTAGTCAAATTCGACGGTAATCAAGCAATGGTTCTTGATGAATTTCGAAAAATGTATGATATAAGTAGACGTGTTTTGAAAGAAATAACCACTCGACTACCACAACAAGAAAGACCAATATTTACACCAATAACAGAAAAAGCAATAATGGAACCAGAAGAAGGATTACCAAGACCTTCACAAAGAGAATTTTTCTCAATGAAAAAACTTAGCGAAAAAACAGAACCATCTGCTCCACCGGAATCAAAAGAAGAACTAATTTTACGTGAAGAACAAGAGGTACCAGAATCACCAATTAAAATAGAAGAAAGTAATGGCGAAAATATCCCACCTGGATTTGAAGAACATGCATTTATAGAACCTGGTTCAGGCATTCCAGTTGGTGGAAGAATACGACGAATACGCAGAAAACCTACTAGAAGTTCAAGATTAGTTGGTAGAACTCTTGGAAGAAGACAAATACGTAAAAGAAAATATGTTCGTCCTCGAATTAAGAGACAAAGAAGAAAAACAATAAGACGTCGAACAACAACTAGAAGACGAACAACTGTTAGAAGAAGAAGAAGAACAACAACTAGAAGAAGAAGAACAACTAGAAGAAGAAGAACAACTAGAAGAAGAAGATAAACTAATATATAGTATTATTACATATTAGTTAAATTAATAAATAAAAATTTCAAATTAAATTTTTATTTGAAAACCGCTTTTACACCATTCCTATCAACAATTAGATTCACATTTTTAACATGAATAAATTCGCAATATTTTTTCTTTAACTCGCCAATATTATCCCCTAATTTATCATCTAATGGTAATTTTTTGGAAGATATG
>JBHOQZ010000427.1:0-7245 GCA_042408635.1 Chloroflexota bacterium | reverse complement strand
GCGGCGCCGAGGTCGTCGCCTGGTCGGAGGTGCGCGGCGTCGCGGTGGTGCGCCTGCTGCGCCGGCCGGCGTTCCTGGTGCTGCGTCGCCCGCGCGGCCTCGGCCTCGTCGCGCTGGGCGGCTACGCCGAGCCGGCCCGCGTGCTGGCCGAGGTGGAGCGGCGCGTCGGCGTGAGCCACGCGTGAGCCAACCCGCCAACCGGACGACGCGCCGGTCGTGCCACCGATTCCGGCGGCACGACCGGCGCTGATGCTGCGCGAGGCCCGTGTGGCGCCGTCCGCGACACTCGGCGGGCGGCACTGGCTACTCGCTGGCGCCCTCAAGCCCCTGGAAGTCCCGGCGCCGACCGCGCCGCTCGGCGGGCGGCCGGCGGGCTACCGGAGGAGGCCGGACGGCGCTATCTCACCCCGAGCAGGTTGCGGGCGATGACCAGGCGCTGGATCTCGCTCGTGCCCTCGTAGATCCGGGTGATGCGCGCGTCGCGGTAGAGTCGCTCGACCGGGTACTCCTGGGCGTAGCCGAAGCCGCCGTGGATCTGCACCGCCTTGTCGGCGGCGCGGTTGCACGCCTCCGAGGCGAACATCTTCGCCATGGCGCCCTCGACGGTGTGGCGCTGCCCCGCCTGGCGCAGCCGGGCGGCGTGGAGCATCAGGTGGCGCGCCGCCTCGAGTTCGGTCGCCATCTCCGCGATCATCCCCTGGATCGCGCCGAACTCGCCGATTACCTTGCCGAACGCCTGCCGCTCGCGCGCCCAGCGCAGCGAGAGGTCGAGGCAGGCGCGGTGGATGCCGGTCGACTGCGCCGCGATGCCGATGCGCCCGCCGTCGAGGGTGCTCATGGCGATCTTGAACCCCTCGCCCGGTCGGCCGATCAGGTTCTCCTTCGGCACCCGGCAGTCCTGCAGCACGATCTCGGAGGTACCCGAGCCGCGGATGCCCATCATGTGCTCGCGCTTGCCGACGACGAAGCCGGGGTACTCCTTCTCGACGACGAAGGCGCTCATGCCGCGGTTGCCCTGGCTCGGGTCGGTCGAGGCGAAGACGATGAAGCTACCCGCGACGTTGCCGTTGGTGATCCAGTACTTGGTGCCGTTAAGGATCCACTCGTCGCCCTTGAGCACCGCCGTCGTGCGGGCGGCACCGGCGTCGGAGCCCGCCTGCGGTTCGCTCAGGCAGTAGGCGCCGATCCGCTCCCCGCGCGCCACCGGTGGCAGGAAGCGCCGCTTCTGCTCCTCCGAGCCGAAGTTGATGATGGGCGAGGAGAAGAGCGAGTTGTGGACCGAGAAGATCACGCCGACCGTGGCATCGGCCCGCGACAGCTCCTCCGCGGCGAGGATGTAGGAGACGTAGTCGATGCCGGCGCCGCCGTACTCCTCGGGGATCGTCATGCCGAGCCAGCCGAGCTCGGCCAGCTTGGTGATCACCGGCCAGGGGAACTCGCCGGTCTCGTCCCAGCGCGCGGCGTGGGGCGCGACCTCCGCCTCGGCGAACTCGCGCACCGCCTGGCGGATCAGCTCCTGATCGGCGCTCAGGTCGGTCGACCCGAGCGACGACGGGTGGGTCGTATCGGCGACGCTCGTCATCACACCACCTCGATCGACATCGCCACGGCCTCCCCGCCGCCGAGGCAGAGGGCGGCCAGGCCGCGCGCCAGATTCCGCGCCTTGAGCGCCCAGATCAGCGTCGCCAGCACCCGCGCGCCGCTCGCGCCGATCGGGTGGCCGAGCGCGACCGCGCCGCCGTTGACGTTGACGCGCTCGGGGTCGAGCCCGAGCTCCTTGATGTTGGCGAGCGCCTGGGCCGCGAACGCCTCGTTGAGCTCGATCAGGTCGAACTCCTTGATGTCGAAGCCGGTGCGCTCGGCTAGCTTGCGGATCGCGCGCGGCGGCGCGGCGAAGATCGCCTTTGGCTCGATGCCGGCCGCCGAGTAGCCAGTGATCCGGGCCAGGATCGGCATCTTGTGCCGGCGCGCCACCTCGGGCGCGGTCACCACCAACGCGGCGGCGCCGTCGGAGAGCCCCGGCGCGTTGCCGGCCGTGACCATCCCCTCGGGGATGAAGGCGGGGCGGAGCTTCGCCAGCGCCTCCATCGAGGTGTCGGCCCGCGGCCCCTCGTCCTGTTCCACCAGCGTCGGTCCCCTGCGGCCGGGCACCTCGACCGCCACGATCTCGTTGGCGAAGGCGCCCGCCTGCTGGGCTTGGAGCGCGCGCTGATGCGAGCGCAGCGCAAAGTCGTCGAGCTGCTCGCGCGAGAGGCGGAACTCACCCGCGATCCACTCGGCGGCGCAACCCATGTGCTGGTTCTCGAAGGCGCACCAGAGCCCGTCGTGGATCACTCCGTCGATCAGCTTGCTGTCGCCCAGGCGCAGGCCGGTGCGTGCGCCCTTCAGGTAGAAGGGCGCGTTGCTCATGCTCTCCATGCCGCCCGCAACGACGATGTCGTCGTCGCCGAGCTTGATCGCCTGCGCCGCCTGCATCACCGCGAACAGGCCCGAGCCGCAGACCTTGTTGATCGTGACGGCCGGCACGGTGTCGGGGATGCCGGCGTGGATCGCGGCCTGGCGCGCCGGCGCCTGGCCGACTCCGCCCTGGACCACGCAGCCCATGATCACCTGCTGGACCGCGGCCGGCTCGATCTCCGCCCGGCGCACCGCCGCCCGGATCGCGGCCGCCCCGAGCTGCGGCGCCGTCAGGGGCACGAGCGCCCCCAGAAACCTGCCGATCGGCGTCCGCACCGCCGACGCGATCACCGCGTCACGCACCACCGTTGCCATCGTCCGCTCCTACCTCACCCGCTTCGCGGCTACCCGGCTCCGTCGCCGCGGCTGCCGGCCCACCGTCCGGCCGCCGAATCCACGCACACCCGCTCCGGGGGTGCCCGGCGCCGCGCGCCCACCTGGCTCTATCGTAGCACGCGCTCCCGCGAGCGCCGCACCGCGCGTTGACGTAGCCGGGCCGACATGGGATGGTGAGCGGTGGTGACGCGTGGTCAGGGTCGGCGCGGTGCGCGGCTGTGGCCGCTCGGCGGACCGTCGCCCCTCGGGTCGTCGCCCGAGGAAGCGCCGGTGGATCAGCGCGGGGGCGCGCCATCCTGGTCCCGGAGGTCGAAGCATGAGTGTGCGGCTGCGGCCGTTCGAGGCGGTGGACTATCCACGGCTGATCGAGATCAACCGGCGCATCTACCCCGACCACCCGGTCGATGAAGCCGAGTGGCGCCACGACGACGCGACCTGGGACACGCAGAAATACGACAAGCTCCGCCTCGTGGCCCAGGATCCGAGCGGAACGGTGGTCGGCTGGGGGCAGATCAACCACAGCACCCACTACTTCAACCCGCGCCGCTACCGGGTCAACGTCGAGGTCGACCCGCCATGGCAGCGCCACGGCATCGGCACCGCGCTTTACGAGCGCCTGCTGGCGGAGGCGCGCTCGCGGGAGGCCGAGGCGCTGATAGCAACCTGCCGCGAGTCGCTGGCGGAGAGCGTGGCGTTTCTGACCCGGCGCGGCTTCGTCGAGCAACAGCGCGAGTGGGAGTCGCGCTTGCACGTGGATGGCTTCGACTTCGCTCGCTTCGCGGGCGCTCACGAGCGCATCGCGCGTGAGGGGATCACGATCGTCGCGCTGGCCGACGAGCGCCGGAGCGACCCCGACGCCGTGCGCCGCGCCCACGCCATGTATCAGCGGTGCGAGGCGGACGTCCCCTCGACCGAGCCGTTCCGGGGCGTCTCGTTCGAGGAATGGGCCAGGCGCGAGCTGGAGGCGCCCGCCACGCTGCTCGATGCCTTCTTCCTCGCCCGGTCCGCCCGGGGTGAGTACCTGGGCGTAAGCAACCTCTTTCGCAGCCTGGCCGAGCCCGGCGTGATCTACCAGGGCCTCACCGGCGTGCTGCCCGAGCACCGCGGCCGGGGGATCGCCATGGCGCTCAAGCTCAGGACCGTGGAGTACGCCCGCGCCAACGGCTACCGCGAAATCCGCACCTGGAACGACACGCGCAATCGCCCGATGCTGCGCATCAATGAGGCAATGGGCTTCGTCAAGCAGCCCGCCTGGATCGAGTTCGAGAAACGGTTGCCCGGCGGCGCTGGCTAGCTGCCGCTCGCTGCCTCCGGCCGGGACGACCCCGGCGCGTAGGGGCAATACCGCGTGTCCGCGCGGCGCCGAGCCCGCTCCGCTCGCGGGATAGCGGGAGGGAGAAGAAACGATGGTGATCCGTATCCGCCCGTTCGCGGAGAGTGACTACGCGTGCCTGGCCGCGCTGCGCGGCCGGCTCTACCCCGACTGGCCGGCCACGGTCGAGTCGCTGCGCTACGACGACAGCATCTGGGAGGCGGACCGCTTCGATCGGCTGCGACTCACGGTCGAGGACGCGGCGGGCAGGCCGGTGGCGTTCGGCCAGATCCACCACACGATCTACGAGTTCCACCCCCAGCGCTACGGCCTCTGGATCTGGGTGGACCCCGACCACCAGCGGCGCGGCATCGGCGGCCGGCTCTACGCGCGGCTGCTGGAGGAGCTGCACGCCCGCAACGCCACGAGCGCGCGAGCGACCGTGCGCGAGTCGCACCCCGAGGCGGTCGCGTTCGCCGAGCGCCGGGGGTTCGTCGAGGTCCAGCGCGAGGCGGTTTCCGAGCTGGATGTGACGGGGTTCGATCCGGCGCCGTTTGCCGAGGCGATCCCGCGCGTCGAGGCGCAGGGGATCGAGATCGTCACGCTCCCCCGCGCGCGGGCGGACGACCCTGACGCGCTTCCGAAGATCCATGCGCTGTTCAGCGCCTGCGACGCCGACGTACCCTCGGTCACACCGGTCACGCCTGCCGGCTTCGAGCACTGGCTGGCGGAGGAGGTCGAGTCGCCGCGCGCCCTGCCCGATGCATTCTTCCTGGCGCGCGACGGCGGTGAGTACGTCGGCGTGAGCAACCTGCAACGCGCCTCAGGCGACCCGACCGTGCTCGCGCAGCACCTCACGGGAGTGCTGCGTGAGTACCGCGGGCGTGGGATCGCCATGGCGCTCAAGGTCGCCGGGATCGCCTACGCGCGCGCTCACGGCTTCCGCCTGATCCGCACCGGCAACGACGTCACCAACCGGCCGATGCTGCGCATCAACGAGGCGCTCGGCTTCGTCCGACAACCCGCCTGGATCGAGATGGAGAAGGCGCTCGCGTAGCGCGGTGGGCCCCTCGGCCCCCTAATGCTGGGGGTGACGGGGTGCGGCCCTGGGTGCCGGGCGGGTGATTGCCCGCGGTCAGGGCTCGGGCTGTTGGGGCTGCGCGGGGCGGGTGACGAAGATCGCGCGGAAGGCGTCGAGCTGGGCGGGCGTGATGCCGCAGCCGAGCAGGTAGTCCTCGGCGGTGCCGTAGCGGCGCTCGAGGTGGTCGAGCGCGCCGGCCATGGCCTCCGGGTAGACATCGATGAGGTAGCGGGCCGGGTCGACGCCGCGCGCCCGGACGAACGCTTCGAGCCGGGCGCGCAGCTCCTCGATGTGGCGGCGCGTCTCCAGGTAGTCGGCCAGGGCGGTGTCGCGGTCGACGCCGGCCGCCAGCAGGAGGACGGCCGCGACCACCCCGGTGCGATCCTTGCCGGCCGTGCAGTGGAAGACGAGCGGGTACGACTCGGGATCGGCCAGGCGCTCGAAGAGCGCCCGGAAGGTCGGCGCCCCGTGGTCGAGGATGAACGGGTAGAGCAGCCGGTAGCGCGCGGCGCCCAGCTTCGGCACGACCGGGTCGTCGGCCGGTGGCAGCGACACCGCGATGTGGTAGTAGGCCACGCGCGCGTGGCCGCGGAAGCGGCTGGGATAGCGGTCGGCCTCGGTCGGGTGGCGCAGGTCGCAGGCGGTGCGCAGGCCCAGCCTCTCCAGCCGGCGCAGGTCGGCCTCGGTGAGCAGGTCGAGCGAGTCGGCGCGGAACAGCTTGCCCCAGGTGGTCATGGCCCCGTCGCGGGTGGGGTAGCCGCCGAGATCACGGAAGTTCACGGCCTGCTCGAGCACGAGCCGGCGGCGCGCTGCATCGGATACCGACATCCTCTCCTCTCGTGGGTGCCCGCGCTGGTCGGGCATCTGGTGGTCGTGGTGCGCAACGGCAAGGGGCAGGCGTTGGCCTTGCGGTGGGGCAGCGTGCGCTGGTCGGGCGTCTGGTGGTCGTTGTGCGTCTCACCGTCCCGTCGGTGGCGGAGGTTCGCCCCCGCGCGGGTGCCGACTCGGTGGACGTCGCCGCGCCCGGACGCGCGCTCATGCGCCCCCTGGCCGGCCTACTCCTCGGCCGGGGCGGGCACGACGAACTGCGCCAGGAAGGTGTCGACGTGGGCGGCCGGCACGCCCATGGCGTCGAGGTAGGCGCGCGCCGAGCCGTAGTGCCGGTCGAGCCGCTCGATCACCGCCTCGATCGCCTCCGGGTGCACCTGGATCGGGTAGCGCTCGGGGTCGAACTCGCCCTCGCCGAACAGGCTCCAAAGGCGCCGGTGGAGCTGGTCGGCGTAGGTCATCGTCTCCAGATAGTCGGCGTAGACCGTCTCCCGGTCGACGCCCGCCGTCAGCAGCAGCACCGCCGCGACGATCCCGGTGCGGT
The DNA here is from genome assembly GCA_042408635.1 of Chloroflexota bacterium. Taxonomy (GTDB): domain Bacteria; phylum Chloroflexota; class UBA6077; order FW602-bin22; family JBHOQZ01; genus JBHOQZ01. The sequence continues at coordinate 687 of JBHOQZ010000427.1, read as the reverse complement.
CCTTGCCGGCCGTGCAGTGGAAGACGAGCGGGTACGACTCGGGGTCGCCCAGCCGCACGAAGAGCCCCTGGAACATCGGCGCGCCGTGGTCGAGGATGTAGCGGTAGACGTAGGCGTGCCGGCTGTTGTCGAGCGTGGTGGCGAGCGGGTCGTCGGAGGGCGGCAGGCGAGCCGCGATGTGGTGGTAGGCGACGTGCTCCCCACCGTGGAACGCGCTCGGGTGGCGCGCCACCTCCCCGCGCGAGCGCAGGTCGCAGGCGGCGCGCAGCCCGAGCGCCCGCAACGCCTCGATGTCGGCGGCCGAGAGACCGTGGAGCGTATCGGCGCGGTAGAGGCGGTTCCACGCCGTCTGACGGCCGGGACCGGCCGGGTAACCGCCGAGATCGCGAAAGTTGACCGGGTGTTCGAGCGGCAGGCGGCGGTGCGCCCTGCCCGGTACGGGCTGGCTCATGCGGGATCGGGCTCCCTCGGTGTTGCTTTCGGACGCGGGTGTTTGCCCTTCGAGCGTATCATGGCGGGGCGGAAGACGTGGGGGACGACCCCCACTCCCGGCCGGGTGACGGCCCCCACTCGCCACCCAGCGGGTACCCGGCTCGCCCCCAATCCTGGGGGCGAGGAGGGTGCGGGCCTGGCTGATGGCAGACACGCCGGGGATCGCGCAATCGGAAGGGCGGGAGTTGACGCGGA
>JBHOQZ010000426.1:0-1022 GCA_042408635.1 Chloroflexota bacterium | reverse complement strand
CGCTCCTCGACCCAGGGGTCGAGGCGTAGGGCCAGGCAGGGTTCGGGACGAGCGCCGTGCTGGAGCCCGATGTGCGCCGACTGGACCAGGGGCGGGACCTGGCGGTCGCCGCCGAGGAGCCGGTGGGCGGCGTGCGCGGTGCACTCGCGGTAGCCGCCTATCTGCTTCGCCGCAACCCGATCACCCTGCTCGGCTTCGGCCTGATCGCGCTGATCGCCGTCGCGGCGGTGCTCGCGCCGGTGCTGGCGCCCTACGACCCGAAGGCGACCGACCCCGGCGCGATCCTGCGGCCGCCCGGACCCGGCCACCCGCTGGGTACCGACGCCTTCGGGGAGGACATCAGGTCGCGAGTGCTGTGGGGCGCCCGCGTCGACCTGGGCATCGCTTTCGGAGCTGTCGCCATCGCGCTGCTGGTGGGCAGCGCGCTCGGCGCGATCGCGGGCTTCGCCGGCGGCTGGGTCGACGACGCGACGATGCGGGCGATGGACATCCTGCAGGCGGTCCCGTCGTTCAGCCTCGCGATGGGGATCGCGGCGGCGCTCTGCCCCAGCCTGCAGAACCTGATCGTGGCCGTGGCGCTGATCAACGTGGCCGTCTACGCCCGGCTGATGCGGGCGCGCATGCTCGTGGTCAAGCACGCGCCCTACGCCCGCGCCGCGCTCGGCGTCGGCAACCCGCGCTGGCGAGTGTTGCTGGTCCACCTCGTGCCCAACTGCCTGACGCCGATCTTCCTCCAGTCCTCGCTCCAGTCGGGCTGGGCGATCCTGACCGCGGCCGGCCTCTCGTTCATCGGGTTGGGCGTGCGGGTGCCGGAGCCGGAGTGGGGGGTCATGGTGGCGATGGGGGCGACGCGCATCACCTCGGGCGAGTGGTGGGTGTCGCTGTTCCCCGGCCTGTGCATTGCGCTGGCCGTGCTGGGCTTCAACTTGATCGGTGACGGCTTGCAGGACCTGCTCGACCCGGAGCGCCGCTAAGATGTCGCACGATTCAGGCGTCGCGTCGAGTCGGAGCGCTGACGCACC
>JBHOQZ010000424.1:0-7805 GCA_042408635.1 Chloroflexota bacterium | reverse complement strand
GTGACGACGATGGTGAGCACGGGCGACGCCGGCTCGAACACGTTCGTCGGCTTCCGCCGCTGGATCATCAACCACAGCCGGACCCGCATCCTCGCCTACGTGCACATCGCCAACATGGGGCTGGCCGGCTTCCCGGTGGGCGAGCAGCTCAACCTCGACTACGCCGATATCGAGGGGGCGGCGCGCGTGGCGATCGAGCACCGCGACGTCGTCCTGGGTGTCAAGGTGCGCCAGACCGCGCCCTCGATCGTGGGCACGCACGGGTTGGAGCCGCTGCGGCGGGCGATCAAGGCGGCCGAGCTGGCGAACTGCCCGGTGATGGTCCACATCGGCGGGGTGCCAGAGAGCCTGACCGCGCTCCTCGACATGCTGCGGCCGGGCGACGTGGTCACCCACTGCTTCTCGGGCGCGGGCGGGCCGGCGGCGAACAACCTGCTCGGCGCGGATGGCAAGGTGCTGCCCGCGGCGCGGCGGGCGCGCGAGCGCGGCGTGATCTTCGACATCGGCCACGGCGCCGGCTCCTTCGACTACACGGTGGCGGAGGCGGCACTCGAGCAGGACTTCCTGCCCGACGTCATCAGCAGCGACATCCACAGCCTGAGCGTGAACGGGCCGATGCAGGATCTGCCCACGACGCTGAGCAAGTTCCTCAACCTCGGGCTGGGGCTCGAGGACGTGATCGCCCGGGCGACGATCGCGCCGGCGCGCGTCATCAACTTCGACCGCGTCCGGGTGGAGGGTCTGGGCACGCTCCAGCCGGGCGCGCCGGGCGACGTGGCGATCCTCGAGCTGGTCGAGGGCGAGCACACGTTCCAGGACGCGGGCGCGCGGCACACGCGGCGGGGTCGGCTGCGCCTGCGCGCCGTCCAGACGGTGCGCGGCGGTCGGCCCTGGGGCCGTCCCTACCCGCACCCCTACTGGCTTGACCGGTAACCCGTGCGACCGGGTGGCCGCGTAGCAGGCACGGCCGCCCGCGGCTCCTGAGCAGCCCGGCTGGCCGCTAGAAGGTGCGGCCGAGGGCCTGGTCGTAGGGCTGGGGCGCGGCCACGCGGATGATCGCGTCCTCGTGGTCGCGCGTGTAGAGGTAGAGGTGGGCGAAGAACTCCGCCTCCGGCAGCGGGTAGGTGGGGTTGATGCAGAGGTAGGGGCAGGGCCAGGGCGGCTCGACGCCGGGGGCGCAGCGCACCTCGATCCGTCGGCCGATCCGCAGGCGGTACGTCACGCCGGGATAGTGCTTCGAGGGCAGGTCGAGGTAGCCGTCGCGGCGCACCCGCGCCCAGAGCTCATCGCCCAGCGTCGCGCGGGCGACCGTCTCGGCGCGCTCGCGGGCGAGGAGGTAGTCCTGGCGCGAGAAATCGCGCCCGGCCGAGCGCTTCGGCACGTGGTCCCAGCGCCGCCGCCAGGGCAGCTCGACCGACGACTCGACCTGGGCGCGCTCGTCCTCGGGCGGGAGACCGATCAGATTGCGCCAGAGGCGCCGTAGTTCCGTCCACATGGCTGGTCGGGCGCCGGCTCGGACCGCCCCACCGACCGGTAGGGCGGCAGAGTGCTGCTCCCGCACTCGGCAGCGAAGGCGGATTCGGGGTCAGGGCTCTGGCAGAGCTACACTGACCGCCGGTCGCCGAGGCGGGGTCCGAATCCGGCGCCCGTCTAGGCGCTCCTAGCCGCCGGCGATCGGGGCGACGATCTGGTATTCCTCGGCCTTCGGATCGAACGGTCCGCTGTCGAGGATGTGCCGGCCGTCGACCTTCTTCGAGACGGCGCAGCTGTTGGCCCGGGCCTCGCGCAGGATGCGCTCCGCCTCCTCGATCGAGCGCCGCGCCTCGTCGGTGTCGGTCGTCTCCCACTCGACGACCTGGTGTCCGCGGCGGTTGGCAATGATGATCCGGCCCATTGTGCTCTCCTTCGCTTGCCCCGTGGCTGATCGCCTCGCTCGGCACCGTTTGTCCCCCGGGCGTGGGGCCGGTCCCTGCCCGCCCGCGGCCGGGTTGCGACGCCAGGCGCCGCGGCGGCGCCGTACCGGCATCCTACTCCGCGCGGTTGCGGCCTGGCAACAGGAGAGCAGGCTCCGTCCGGTGACGGTGGGGAATTTGACGGCGCGGCCTGGAAGTGGCAGCGGACGCTGGCGGGCGAGCACGAACGGCGGCCGGGCGGGCGCTGCGGCCGCTGACCTACCGGTCGGGGGCGATCAGAGGGAGCGACGGCGGGGGCTGGTGTCGCGGCGGGCGTGGGGGTGGCGGATCTCCATCAGGCGCGCCCAGTGCGCGGCCGCGCGGACCGCCTCGCGCTCTTTGACCGGCAGCGCGAACTCGTCGGCCAGGTGGCCGAACCAGTCAGCGTCGGCGTAGTAGGCCGCCGCCAGCTCGCCGAGCGAGCCATGCCGACGCAGCCGCGCCAGCGCGGTCTCGATCACCGGCTCGGCGGCCTGCCGCCGCTCGGGAGGCAGCGCGGTCAGCGCATTCCACCCCTCCGCCCAGCGGCCCATCGTCTGCATCAGTGTTGCCACGCCACGTCTCGCTTCGCCTCTCCGGTCGGTCCTCTCCCGCCCCAACGCACCGGCACAGCCCGTGCCTTGCCAGCGCTACCGCCGCCGGGCCAGGCGGCCGTGATGACGCCGCCCGGGTCCGGCTGGTGCTGGCAGTCGGCCGCGACGATGACTGTGGTGCCGCCGCCCGGTTAGGTGTGGGGTGGCGGCAGGTCATTGTAGCATCGGCGCCCGGCGGGCTCGGGTCGGGCGGCTCAGTGTTCGGCGCGCGGCAGCACGATGGTGAAGGCGGAGCCGGTTGCCGGCTCACTCTCGAGCTCAATGCTGCCGCCGTGGAGCTCGACGATGCGCTGGGCGAGGTAGAGTCCAAGGCCACTGCCGGCGATCGCCTGTTCGTCGACCTCGCGGGTGCGGTAGAAGCGCTCGAAGACGCGCGCCTGCTCGACCGCCGCGATGCCGGGGCCGGAATCCGCGACCCAGATACGCACCGTCGCCCCGTCGGCGCCGGCGGCCGCCCCGGTGTGCACCTGGCCGCCGCCCGGCGTGAACTTGAGGGCGTTGTCGAGGAGGTTGTCGAGCGCCTGGGCGAGTCGCTCGGTATCGGCCCGCACCGTGAGGTCGAGGGCGACCGGTTCGCAGGTGAGGTCGACCCCGCGGCGCTGCGCTGCGGCCGTGTGGGCAGCTACGCAGCGCGGCAGCAGCTCCGCCACAAGAGTCGGCTCGCGGCGTAGCTCGACCAGACCCGCATCGAGGCGCGAGGCATCAAGGAGGTCGTCGACCAGGCGGGAGAGCCGGCGCGCGTTCGTGCGGATGAAGCCGAGGAACTCCAGCTGCGTCTCGTTGAGCGGGCCGACACCGGGGTCACCCAGCAGCTCGGCGAAGCCCTCGATCGACGTCAGGGGGGTGCGCAGTTCGTGGGAGACCAGGGCGACGAAATCATCCTTGACCCGATCGGCGATACGCTGCCGGGTCACGTCGCGGTAGAGGTAGATGCGGCCCCGGTAGGTGCCGCGCACGTAGACCGGCGCCGAGAACAGCACGACCTCGGCCGGCTGGGGGTGGCGCAGCCGAAAATGCTCGCTCTGGACCAGGTGGCGCGAGAGGGTGGCGCGCGTCACCCAGGTCAGGAAGCGCTCGGGCTCCTCGAAGCAGCGGCGCACCTCCGGCAGGAGCTCCTCGAACCGCCGGCCGAGCGCCTCGGCCGGCCTGACGCCGAAGAGCCGCTCCACCCCGGCGCTGACCACCTGGAACCGCCGTCCCCGATCGACAAAGGTGACGGCGTCGTCCATGTTGTCGAGCACCGCGTTGAGGAGGGCGCGCTGCGCATCCGCCTCGTCGTAGAGCCGGCGGTTCTCGGCGGCCAGCCGGTCGGCGCGGGCCAGGAGCTCCTCGCGCTCGAACGCCGCGCCCAGGAAGGCGCCGAGCCGCGACAGCAGGCGGGCTTCGCGCTGGCCGAGTGGGCGCGGCACTGGGTCGCCCGCCACCAGGGCCCCGATCGAGGAGTCGGCGCCGAGCGGCACCGGCACCGCCAGCAGCGAGCGAAGCGGCAGCGATCCGGCCTGGACCGCGCGGGCGAGGACCGGGTGCTGACCGGTGTCGGGCGCGATCAGCGTCTCACCGGCACCGACGGGGAGAGAGGTGCCCGGCAGGCGTCCGCCCACGCGGAGCCCGACGCGCTCCGCCGCGGGCGTGGCGGCGGCGATCTGCCAGATCCCCCCGACGGCACGGACGACAAAGACGGCCTGGAGGTTGAGGGTATCGGCCGCGAGCAGGAGCCCGGCCGCCACCGTGCTCCCCCCCGCTGCGGGCGGCGGAGGGAGGGCGTCGTATGCGTCGCCCGGCCGCTCGTCGGCGGCCGCTTCCCCGTGCATATCCGCTCTGCCTCCCCGCGCCGTGGGCTTGCCTCGATTCGGTTGGGCGCCCGTGAGCGCGAATGCATCCGTCGCGAGGGTACGTCCCGTATATACTGCGGTGACTGCTGACAGAAACGCTGCCGTGGCGCGTGCCGCTCCACCCATGATAACGAACCTCGACCCACATCTGAAGCGCGCAGAGACGATGTGGCAGGCGGTCGGCGGATCCGGGCTGCGGTGGTTCCCGCCGCCCCGGTCCGCCTCGCCGCCCGAGCCACGATTCGGGCTGGGGTCCGCCCCGGCCGAGCTACCGCCCGCCCTCGCCGCCTGCCTGCGGCGGGCGATGGTCGAGCGCGCCGCGGTGGTGGTCGACGCGCGCGATCGCCGCTACCTCGCGCTGCCGGTGGAGGTCGAGGGCGAGGTTGTCGGTGTGCTGCTGGGCGAGAGCAGTCGCGGCCTGGCGCCCGTGGCGGCCGAGGCGGTGCTGCGGTGCGCTGCCGACCTGCTGGCCGATGAACTGGCGCGCGAGCGCGAGCTCGAGACGATGACGGCCGAGCTGGCCGACGCCTACGACCAGCTCGTCTTCATGTACCGGGCCGCCCAGCTCAGCCGCCGGGAGGGTGACCTGCCGACGCTCCTGAGCGAGCTCGTGCGCGAGGCGGTGGCGCTCCTGCGGGCCGAGGCCGGTTACGTTGTGCTCGCGCCGACCTCGCCGAATTCTGGCTGGCTCTGGCTGCCGAGTCCGCCGCAGGGAGCCGGGCTGCTGCTGGGGCAGCTCCGGCGCGCGCTGGCCGGCGGCACGCTGCTCGTCAACACGCCCGCCGAAGCCGCCCAGGTGCTGCCGGCGCTGACCGGGGCGCGGAGTGTGCTGGGTGGGGCGGTGTCGGGCGAGCCCGCGGGCGGTGAGGCCGGGGCGGCTGGTACGGCGGATCGCCCACTCGCAGGCGGGTACCCGGCGGCCTTTCTGCTCTTTGTGAACGCCCGGTCCGATGGCGGGTTCGTTGCCGGCAACGTCAAGCTGCTCGAGGCGGTCAGCGCGCAGGTCGGCGCGCGGATCGCGAGCGAGCGGCTGCGCCAGGCGCTCCTGACGCGCGAGCGGCTGCGCCACGAGCTGGCGATCGCGGCGCGGATCCAGACCAACCTGATGCCCAGCCGGATGCCCAGGCTGCCGGGCGCCACGCTGGTGGCGTTCAACCAGCCGGCGACCGAGGTCGGCGGCGACTTCTACGACTGGATTGAGACGCCGCACGGCCTGGCCTTCGCGCTGGTCGATGTGTCGGGCAAAGGGATGCCGGCCGCGCTCCTGGCAGGGATGGTGCGCACGTCGCTGCGAGCGGCGTTCGCGACGGAGCCCTCGCCCGCGCGGGCGCTGGCGCGTGTCAACGCCCTGCTGGCCGACGACTTCGCCCGGATCGAGATGTTCGCGACCGCCTTCGCCGCGCGCTACGAGCCGGCGGCGCGCCGGCTCGTGCTGGCCGATGCCGGCCACGGCCTCGCACTCTGGCTGTGCGCGCAGGGTGCCTGGGAGCACCTGCGGGCCGGTGGGCCGCCGCTGGGCGTGCTCGACGACCTCGAGCTCGAAGACGTGTCCATCGACCTGGCCCCCGGCGACCGCTTCGCGGTCTTCAGCGATGGGCTGGTCGAGGCGTCGGCCCAAGGCGGCGAGAAGTTTGGGCTGACCCGCGTCGCCCTCAGCCTGCGCCCGCCGCGCCTGCCAGGGCTGCATGGGAGCCTGGAGGCGTCGGCGCGGGCCGCGCTGCGGGCGGTCGCCGACTTCACCGGCGACCTGGTCGAACCCGGCGGCGCCACGCGCATCCGGGGGGACGACCGCACGCTGCTCGTGCTCGAGGTCGATCCCGCCTAGCGCAACCTGACCTCCGAATAGGGCAACCAGTCAGGTGCCTGGTCTGCTACACTCGAGACGATTCGGCCGGCACGTCCCACTCGGGTGACGGCCGAGCTGCGGATCGACGCGGGTTCGGCGACGCCGCGCGGAGGGGGGTGCCCGAGGTGGTCGAGGTGGCCCGCGCGATCTGGCGGCCGTTCGGCGTCGAGATCGCGATGGAGGGCTGGCCGAGATGGCGAAGATCCTGGTCGTGGACGACGAACCGCATATCCGGCGGCTGGCCAGCTTCATCCTGCAGCGGGCGGGGCACATGGTCGTCGCGGCGGCCAATGGCCAGGAGGCGCTCGAGTGCGTGGTGGCGGATCGGCCCGACCTGGTGGTCTGCGACATCGGCATGCCCGGGCTTGACGGCTTCCAGACGCTCGATCGCCTCCGCGCGCTCGAGGGCTGCGCCGACCTGCCCGTGGTGATGCTCACGGCGCGCGGTCAGGCCCGCGACGAGCTGCGCGCCCGCGATGCCGGGGCGAGCGGCTACGTGACCAAGCCCTTCGGCTCCGCCCAGCTCGTGGCCGAGGTCGACCGCTTGCTCGGCGGTGAAGACGAACCGCGCGGCGTGGGCGGGCTGCCCGCATGACGCTCGCGCGCGGTCCATGGTCGGCGCCTCGGCCGACACCACCCAAGCCCGGCGCGCTCGCCGGTCCAGCCCGGTGGCTCTGCCCCACGCGCGCGCGGCGTTGCCGGCCGACCGTCCTTCCCCGTCAGTGCGATTGTGCGGCGCGACCCGGAGCGCTGAGGGCCTCGCGGCTGGCGCCACGCGCTCGCCCGGCACGCAGCGTGCGCCTGCGTGCGGCCGGCACTGATCCCCGGCCGCCGCCCCGAGCGCGGCGCTCCCCAGCTGGAGAAGGGAGGTAGGAGCGCGGTCGGGCCGGGGCAGGTCGCGAGAGAGGGGAGAGGGTGTGGAGACCGAGATCGAGCGATCGAAGCGTTCACCACGGGTGGCGATCGTGCGGCTGCGCGGCCGGCTGGACTCGCTCCAGGCGGGGCGGGTGCGTGAGCGGCTGCGCGAGGTGATCGACGGCGGCCAGCCCGAGTTGGTGATCGATGCATCCAACGTTGCCTTCATCGATAGCACGGGCCTGAGCGCCTTGATCGGCGGGCTCAGGCAGGCACGGCAGTCAGGGGGCAACCTGCGCCTTGCCGCGCCGAGCCAGGCGGTGTCGCTCGTGCTCCAGGTGACGGCGCTCGACCGGGTGATGCGCCCGTACCCCTCGGTGGAGGCAGCGGAAGCGGAGGCGGCCGGCGGCTGAGCGGGATGGGCGACCCCGGCCGTCGTCGCGCCGGGCCGCCGCGCCCCGCGCCTGGCGGCGGGCGAGCCGACTCTCTATAATCCCCCGGAAGCGGCCGCCCTGCCGGTCGATCGTGGGGTGTGCGGGCCCGGCCTCGGGTGAGGGCGGCCCGGCCGAGCGCCGATCACACGGGCTCGACACGATGAGGAGGATCCGACGCGCTATGCGAATGACCTGGGATCGCCTCGCCAGGACCCGAGCCGGTCTGCTGCCGGCATTGCTCGTTGCACTGGTGCTCCTCGGCGCGGCCTGCGCGCCGTCTCCGGCGGCGCCGG
>JBHOQZ010000420.1:0-2455 GCA_042408635.1 Chloroflexota bacterium | reverse complement strand
GCCGAGGCCCGCGCCCGGCTGAGCGGGTATCCCGCGCCCGTGCGCGAGCAGTTCGAGCAGATCCTGCGGGCCGGCAGCGAGGGTATCGTCGTCTCCGAGGACCACAACTTCTGGATCGATTTCCGCTCGACCTACGAGGTGCGCCGCATCCTGCTCGAGGTGGGCCGCCGCTTCGCCGACGCCGGCCTGATCGACACCCGCGACGACATCTTCTTCCTGCGCCCCGAGGAACTACGCGCCGTCTGGGCGCGCGCACTCAACGCCCGCCCGCTGGTGGCCGAGCGCCGCGCCGAGATGGAGTACTTCCGCACCGTGACGCCGCCGCCCGCGCTCGGCACGCCGCCCGCGGCGCCGCCGCCCGACAACCCCTTCACCCGGTCCCTCATGGTCAAGTTCTTCAACGTGGGCGAGCCGCCGGCGCCCGAGCCCGGCATCCTGCGCGGCGCGCCCGGCTCGGCCGGCGTGGCGCGCGGCCCCGTCCGCATCGTGCGCTCCTTCGAGGAGACGGCCAGGATTCAGCCGGGCGATGTCCTCGTCGCCGACACCACCGCTCCGCCCTGGACGCCGTTGTTCGCGACGGTCGCGGCCGTGGTCACCGACACCGGCGGCGTGCTCAGCCACAGCGCGGTGGTGGCGCGCGAGTACCGCCTGCCGGCCGTGGTCGGCACGACCGACGCCACCGCCCGGCTGCGCGACGGCCAGATGGTCGAGGTCGACGGTACCGCCGGCATCGTCCGCCTGCTCGACGCCGGCTGAGCTTCCCGCCCACCAGCGCGGCGTCAGATCCAGCGGAGCGGCCTGGCGGCAACGTCCCCCGGGCCGCTCCGCTTGCGGCCGCACCAGCGGCCGCTCCACCTCTCACGGCAGGTGCACCCTTGCTCAATTGCACGGATCGACGCCCATCCGGCTCCACCCGGTCTCCCGGGACCACCCCGTCGGCGGGCGCGCCGGCGGTGCCGCCCGGGTCGGCGGCCGTCTCGATCGCCGTCCCGGGGCCGCTCGCAGAGGTCGGGCAGCCCACCGGCGAGTCGATCATCCTCTGGACGGTGGCATTGGCGACGATGCTTGCGCCGCTCAACTCGACGATGATCGCGGTGGCGCTGCCCCACCTGGTTGCCGACCTCGGTGTCGACCTCGCCGCCGCCGGCTGGCTGGTCACCGGCTACCTCATCCTCATGGCGCTGCTCCAGCCGCTCGCCGGCAAGCTGGGCGACCGGTTCGGGCGCGGACGCCTCCTCTGCGGGGGGCTGGCGGTCTTCGGCCTGGCCGCACTCGGCGCCGCGCTCGCGGCCGACCTGGCCACGCTGATCCCCTGGCGACTGCTCGGTGCGGCGGCCGGCGCGGTCATCACCCCCAACGGCACGGCCCTGGTGCGCCAGGTCGTGCCGGAGGCACGGCGCGGGCGGGCCTTCGGACTGATCGGCGCGGCCGCCGGCCTGGCCGCCGCGCTGGGACCGCCCCTGGGCGGCCTCGTCGACGGCGCCGTCGGCTGGCGCGCCATCTTCTGGCTGAACCTGCCACTCGTCGCGCCGGCCCTCGTCCTCGCCTGGCGGCAGGTCCGGCCGGTCGCCTCGGCCCAGGAGACCGGCAGTGCGTCGCGCGCCGCCCCCTTCGACCTACCGGGAGCGGCCCTGCTCGGGCTGACGATCGCTCTCGGCGCGGGCACGCTCATGCAGATCGGGCGGGCCGAGCCGGCACCGCTGGTGGCGGCCGGCGTGGCGGTGGCGGTGCTGGCGGTGATGCTGACGCGCTGGGAGGCGCGCCAGCCCGATCCGGTGCTCCGGCTCCGGCTCTTCCGCGCACGCGGCTTCGCCGCGGCCAGCGCCGCAATCGCGCTCAGCAACCTGGCGATGTACACCACGCTGCTCGCGGTGCCGCAGCTCCTCACCCGGCGCTGGGGCTGGGGCAGCGCCGAAGCGGGCCTGGCGCTGGCCGCGCTCTCGGTCGGGATGGTCGTCTTCGCCCCGCTCGGCGGGCGGCTAGCCGACCGGCTCGGCCGCCGCGCCCCCACCGGCGCCGGCCTGGCGATCCTCACCGTGGCCCTGCTGCCGCCCATGCTGGTCGGCGCGGGGATTGCGCCGTGGCCGCTGCTGATCGGGCTGGGCGCGGCCGGGCTCGGCCTCGGGCTGGCGAATGCCGGCATCCAGGCGGCGGCGGTCGACGCCGTCGACGTGCGCGAGGCGGGGATCGCGGCCGGGCTCCTCTCGACGTGTCGCTACCTGGGCAGCATCGTCGGCTCCGGCCTGCTGGCGACGCTGCTCGGGCGCGGCGCCGGCCCGGTTGACGGCTTCACCGCCGTGTTCGCCATGGCCGCGCTTTGCGCCGGCCTCTCGACCGCGGCGGCGCTCGTCCTACCCGGTCGCGCCGCGCCGCCCGAGGCCGGCCGGCAGCCGACGATGCTGCCCAGGTAGCGACACGTCGAGAGGAGCCCGGCCGCGATCCCCGCCTCGCGCAC
>JBHOQZ010000244.1:0-2208 GCA_042408635.1 Chloroflexota bacterium | reverse complement strand
GGGTCGTGGCCGAGACGCGGTGGCAGGGCAGGCCGGTGCTGCTGCTGGAGTGGTGTGTCGGCCGGCCGCTGCTCGGGCTGCTCCGGGTCCGGCCGTGGCTCCTACCCGCGCTCGGGCTCGCCTTCGGGCAGACACAAGCGCGCATCCACGCCATTCCGCCGCCCACGGAGGTGGCCGAGGCAGCGCCGGGCTGGCTCGACTGGCCCGCGCCGGTGGAGCCGGCGCTGCGCGTGCGGCTGGCCGCGCTGGCCCAGGGTCCACCGCGGCTTCTGCACCTCGACTACCACCCGCTGAACGTGCTGGTCGCCGCCTGGCCGCCGCGCGTGACCGGGGTGATCGACTGGCCGAACGCCCGGGCCGGCGATCCGCGCGCCGACCTGGCGCGGACCGTCGCCATCCTGCGCCTGGCGCCGACCGGACCGCAGCCGCCGCCTGGCCTGCAACCCGCCCGGCGGTTGCTCGAAGCGTTCTGGTGGCTGGGCTACCGGCGGGTGGCGGGCGACCCGGGCGAGCTGGCGCCGTTCTACGTCTGGGCCGGTGACGGGATGGCGCGCGATCTGGCGCCGCGGGTCGGGCGGCCGGGGATCCCGCTCACCCGCGCCGACCTGGCGCGGATCGAGCAGTGGGCAGCCGGGTGGCGGCGGCGGGCCGGGCTGCCCCGGCCGGGGCGGCGCCCCACACGAGCGCGGAGATGCGAAGCAGCAGGCCGAGACCGAGGAAGTTGGCCGTGATCGAGCTGCCGCCGTAGCTCATGAACGGCAGTGTGATCCCGGTCAGGGGCAGCACGCCGAGGTTGCCGCCGACGATGATGAGCGTCTGGAGGCCGAGCATGGCGCTCAGGCCGAACGCGGTGAGCTGGTAGAACTCATTGCGCTGGCGCAGGGCGATGTGCAGGCCGCGCCCCACCAAGGCCAGGTAGGTGACCAGCACCGCTCCGGCGCCCAGCAACCCGAGCTCCTCCGCCACAGCCGCGAAGACGAAGTCGGTGAACGAGGCGGGGATCACCTCCGGCTGGCCCAGGCCCAGCCCGGTCCCGAAGATGCCGCCACTGGCGACCGCGACGAGGCTCTGGACGATCTGGTAGCCGGCGTCCTGCGGGTCGGCCCAGGGGTCGAGCCAGGTCTGGAGGCGCCCACGGACGTAGCCGAAGGCGAGGTAGCCGAGCCCGACGTTGAGCAGGAAGAGCGCCGCGCCCCCGATCAGGTAGCTCACCTTGCCCGTGGCGACGAACAGGATCGCCAGCGCCGTCGCCAGCATCAGCAGGGTCGCGCCGAGGTCGCGCTGCCAGATGAGCATCAAGAGCGACAGGCTCCACATCACCAGCAGCGGCAGCAGGTAGGGCAGCGGCGGCAGGCGCAGCGCGCCCCAGCGGTAGCTGACGCGGATCAGCAGCTCGCGCCGATCGGCCAGGTAGGCGGCCATGAAAACGACGAGCAGCAGCTTCATCAGCTCGGTCGGCTGGACGTTGACCCCGCCGATGCTCAGCCAGAGGCGGGCGCCGTAGGTCTCGCGCGCGAAGATGGCCGTCACCGCCATGGCGGCCAGCCCGGCCACGGCCCAGGTGTACTTGTAGCGCTGAAGCCAGGCGAGGTTGCCGCCGAAGGCGGTGGTGGCGGCGGCGATGCCGATCCCGAGCAGGATCCAGATCGCCTGGTTGCGCGCTAGGTCGGGCTCGAGTCGGCCCACGACCAGCCAGCCGAGCCCCGTGAGGAGGGCGACCAGCGGCAGCAGGAGCTGATCGGCGCGCGGAACGACGACGCAGAGCCAGAGGTGCAGCGCGAGGAAGGCACCCGCGATCACGAGCTCGAGCGGGCCGAAGGCGAACGGATCTCCGCCCCGCACCGCCCGCAACTGCGCCGTGCCGATGAGGAAGGCGGTCAGGGCGAGCAGGAGCAGCCAGAGCTCACGCCACCGCCCGAACTGCCGCCACACACCTTCCTCGCACCGCCCAGTCTCACGGAGAGGATACCAGACGCCCCGCTGCGAGCCGCCGCGGTGCAGCCGGGCTCCCCCGGCGGACGAGCGCAGGGCTGGGGAGCACGCCCGCCACGCGCCCCGCGACCGAGCGGCCCAGCAGCACCGGAAACCGCGCCCGCCGCCGGAGTCGTTTGACACCGAATCGGGCCGGGTGTAATCTCACGAGCGCGCGGGGGCCGCCCGGCCCAGGCAGCGCGCCGCCGCCCCGAGCCGCGCGGCGCACGCCGCCGC
>JBHOQZ010000413.1:0-4197 GCA_042408635.1 Chloroflexota bacterium | reverse complement strand
TGCTCGAACGGCGGCCCCGAGAGGCCGAGGAAGCGCAGCGTCACGGCCTGGCGACGCCGGGCGGGCTGCCGCGTCGGCTCGGGCGCGGCCGTGGCCGCCCTTGCCGCCGTGCCCGTCAGGGCGAGTTGGAGGGCGGCGGCCCCGCCCAGCGCGAGCAGTCGGCGGCGGGTCGGGCGTGGACCGGTCGGAGGAACGGACGCCGAGTCAGGTAGCCGGGAGTTCTCTGGCTGGCGCATACTGCTCCTTCTCGGGTGGACCGCACCCGCCGGCATGGACCGCCACGGGTGAGGGCTGTCGGCCCGGCCAGAGCCGCCGGGCGCGCCGGATATGCTAATCGCGCGGCCCGACGGCGTCAACCGAGCGTGAGGGCGGGCGGCGCTGGGCGCCTTGACGGCGCGAAATCGAGCAAGGTATGGTGGAAGCACGTGCTGCGCCCGCAGCATGCGCCCCAAGCGACGATCGACCGGCCAATAGAGGCCGATCACGTTGAGGAGGTTTCGATGCAGCTTCTCGCCCGGCGACCACGGCTCGTGCCCGTGCTCGCGGTCGCCGTTCTTGCCGTCCTGACGGTTTTGACCCCGGTGGTGGCCCGGGCCGCGCAGGTGCAGTTCAACGTCGATTCCCCCGCGAACGGGGCGACGATCTCGACGCCGACCAACGTCCAGGGCTGGGCGGTCGACCAGGCCTCGCCCTCCAACCCGGGCATCGCGGGTGTGCAGCTCTTCCTCGACGGTCCGCAGGGTCAGGGCCGGGAGCTCGGCCCGGTCGAGTACGGCCTGCCGCGCCCTGACGTCGCCCAGAGCCTCGGCAACCCGGCCTGGGCGAACAGCGGCTTCCGCTACACCTTCGATCCCGCCTCCACCACGCCGGGCAGCCATCGGCTCTACCTCTACATCACCGCGACCGACGGCTCCCAGGCAACGGCCGAGGTCGAGGTGGTGGTCGGCGCACCGACGCCGCCCGCGCTGCCGCCGCCGCCCCCGCCGCCGCCGAGCGTGCCGGGTGTGCCGCCCCCGCCGCCCCCACCGACCACCCCCTGATCCGGCGCGCGTCAATTCGATTCCCTAGCGAGCGGGCGGCTACCCTTATAGGTGGTCGCCCGCTCCTCTTTGCCGGCCGTGCGCGCGGGCGGAGTCAGTAGCCGTCTGGGTGGCCGCCGCGGCGTGGGTCGGCGTAGCCCGTCAGCCGGCCGGTCTGCGGATCGCGCGCCACGGCCTGCATCGAGCCGACGTGCCAGTTGTAGTCGCCGAGGGGTGTCACCTCGAGGCCGAGCCGGGCCAGCCCGTCGAGGGTCGCGGGCGGCACGCGCGTCTCGATCGCGAGCTTCGGCGTCGTGGCGCCGAAGGCGCCCGACTGGTGTTCGAGGCGGAAGCGCGGCGCCTCGATCGCGGCCTCCAGGTCGAGGCCGAAGTCGAGGTGATTGAGCAGCACCTCGGTCACGAACGGCGGCGGGTAGCTCGGCGTGCCGATCCCCAGCACGGGCGCGCCCTCGTGGAGCAGGAAGATCGGCGTGATCGGTGAGACGGTGCGCCGGCCGGGGCCGACCGAGACGCCGCGGAAGCCGTTGCCCGAGTTGACGCTGATCCCCTCGACCACCAGCCCGGTGCCGAACGTCGAGCCGTAGACCGAGTGGAGCATCGTCACCCAGTTGCCCGCCTCGTCCACGATCGTCAGGTGGTTGCTGTCGCTCTTGTCGGGGTCGCAGCCGGCGTCGGGCCCGCCGATCTTCGCGGCGCCGGCGGCACGCTCGGGTGGCGTCAGGTCGACGCGCGGCCAACTCCCCTCGATCAGCCGCGCGAGGAAGGCGCCGTAGGCGGGGTCGAGCAGCACGTCGCTCGGGATGGCGTAGGCGACCGGGTCCTGGGTGAAGGCGTTGACCTGGCCGTCGACGAGGTGGAGCGCGCGGGCGATCAGCGCGAGCGTGCGCGGCTCCTCCAGCCAGCTCCCCATGCGCGCGAGGTCGAACTGCTGAAGGACGTTGAGCGCCAGTCCGACGTAGAGGCCGCCGGTGTCGGGCGGCGGCGCACCCACCAGTTCGCGGTCGCGGTAGCGCAAGCGCAGCGGTTCGAGCCAGCGCGGCTCGTAGCCGGCCATGTCGTCGAGCGAGATGGTACCACCCGTGTCGCCGACGGCGCGCACGAACGCCTCGGCGAAGGCGCCGCGCTGGAACCAGTCGGCGCCGTCCGGCTCGGCGAGGCGCCGCAGCGAGGCCGCGAGCTTCGGCTGCCGCCAGACCTCGCCCACGCGCGGCAGGTAGCCGCCGGGCAGGTAGTGCTCGCGCCCCGAGGGGTGGTAGACGAGGCGGTTGTAGGCGCTCGCCATCTCGCCGTAGAGGAAGGAGTACATCGCGAAGCCGTTTTCGGCGACCTCGATGGCCGGGGCGAAGTAGCTCGCCCATGGGCGGCTGCCGAAGCGCTCGGCCGCAGCGCGCATCCCGGCCACGAACCCCGGCACGCCGATCCGCCGGCCCGAGGTCTCCTCGACCTTGCCCGCTTCGGGGAGCTTCGAGCCGCGCGGGTGGTCGATGCCGGCGTTGAGGTAGCTGAAAGCGCGGCTCCCCGCGTCGTAGTGGAGCATCACCATCGCGCCGGCCAGCGTCGTCATCTGCGGCTCGATCACCGCCTGCAGCGGCATCGCGGTCAGCATGGCGTCGACGGCGTTGCCGCCCTCGCGCAGCACACGCACCGCCGCCGCGGTCACCGCCGGGTGCGAGGTCGAGACCATGGCGCGCTCGCCGTGGGCGACCGCCTTCGGGCCCTGCTCGGGCAAAGGGTGGACCGACTGATCGGTCATCGTCGTCTCCTTCAGGGCGCCGGGCGCTCGACGACGCGCACGCCGTCCGCGTTCGCGATCACCGCGCGCTGCACCAGGTTGATGAAGAGGCCGCACTCGACCACGCCGGGGATCAGCTTGATCGCGCGCTCGAGCGCGGCGGCGTCCTCGATCGGCGGGAAGCGGCAGTCGAGGGTGTAGTTGCCGTTGTCGGTGACGAAGGGCGGCGAGTCGGCCCGGGCGGGATCGGCGGGGCGCAGCACCGGCTCCGAGCCCAGCGCGGCGAGCGCCGCGCGCGTCTGCCGCCAGCCGAACGGCACGACCTCGACCGGCACCGGGTGGTGGATCCCCAGCCGCTCGACGACCTTCGAGCCGTCGACGATCACGACCTCGATGTCGGTCGCGCGCGCCACCAGCTTCTCGCGCAGCAGCGCGCCGCCGCGCCCCTTGATAACGTGGAACGTCGCCAGCACGATCTCGTCGGCGCCGTCGACGGTGAGGTCGACCCGGTCGACCTCGTCGAGCGAGGTCAGCGGGATGCCGTAGCGCCCGGCGAGCGTGGCGCTGTGGCTCGAGGTCGGCACGCCCCGCACCCGCAGCCCGCCGCGCACGCGCTCCCCCAGCACCGCCAGGAACTGATCCGCGGTCGAGCCGCTGCCCAGCCCCAGCACCATGCCGTCGCGCACGTAGTCGAGCGCCCGCAGCGCTGCCTGGCGCTTTAGCTCCGTCTGCTCATCCATCCCTGGTCCGTCTACATCATTCGGTGATGGCGTCGCACCCTGCGGTCGGCTGCTCCCTCCGCTCGCGAGCCCGTCCCGAGGCCAAACATCTCACGAAACAACCGGTCAGCCGGGGCGCTCGCGTGCCTCGCCACGCCATTGCCCGGGGGTTGGCCCCCGGGCTGAGTCGCGCGCTCGTGGGCCGGCTCATGGACGTTGCGGTGAGTGCGGGCCTTCCCGCCGGCTGGCTGATGCCGGCTCACGGGCGGTCTTCCCAGCCCCCGGAGCCGCGCGGGGGTTCACCCCCGCGCTCAGTTTGCGAAGCCCCACCCGCTTCGCGGGTACCCGGAGCTGGCTCACGCGCGATCGTCCCAGCCCCCGGCGGGGGCTTCGCACTCTCAGCCCGGGGGGTCACCCCCGGGCGGCCGGGCGGACGCAGCGCACGCATCCCTTCGCGCCGGCTCGGGCCCGTCGATCGCATTCGCCGCGTTTATTCCGCAACCTCCATCAGCCGGCCGACCGGACAGGCTCGCGGTTCACAGAGTTGATACCTGCCCGAGGGGCTTAGCCGCGGCCGGCGCGCTGCATGCGGCGCTGGAAGCGCTCGACCTGGCCGGCGGTGTCGACGATGCGCTGCTCGCCCGTGAAGAACGGGTGGCACTTCGAGCAGACGTCGATGCGCATGTTCTGCTTGACCGAGGCCGTC
>JBHOQZ010000411.1:0-3615 GCA_042408635.1 Chloroflexota bacterium | reverse complement strand
GCCCCGATCGGCCGCAGCTGGCACGCCGAGTCCGGCGCGCCGCCGGTGCCGCACCTCGCGCACGCCTACCGGGCGACGCTGGCGCTGCCCCGGCCGGTCGAGGCGGTGTCGCTCGCGGTCGTCGCGCTCCACCCGGCGCCGTACACACGCATCGACGCGGTCACGCTCGTCACCCCGGACGGCGCGCGGCTGCCGCTCACGCAGGTCGCGCCCCAGGCCGGTGGGCGGCACAGCCTCGTCTACCGCAACCGTGAGGTGGCGGTCTACGCCAACGCGGACGCGGTCCCGCGTGCCGCGCTGGTCCACGCCGCTACCCTGGCGGTCGACGAGGCAGCGGCCCTGCGGCTGGTGCGCGATCCCGGCTTCCGCCCGGGCGAGCGGGCGGTGCTGCAGGGGGTGCCGCAACTGCCGCCCCTGGAGCTGCCGGCCCCCTCCGGGGCGGATGGCGACGGATCGGCGGCGGCCGGCGAGGCGGTCGAATGGCTGGGCGATAGGGGCAACGAGGTGCGGCTGCGGGTGCGCGCGGCCGCGCCGGCCCTGCTGGTGCTGGCGGACGTGGACTATCCCGGTTGGCAGGCGACGGTCGATGGGGTCGAGACGCCGATCCTGCGCGCCAACGCGCTGTTCAAGGCCGTGGCGGTGCCGGCAGGGGAGCACGAGGTGCGCTTTTGCTTCGTGCCGGGCTCGCTGGCGCTGGGAGCCGGCATCTCGGCGGTGGCGGGGCTCCTCTGGCTGGCGCTGCTGCTCGCGGGCCTCCGGTCCGGCCGGCGCCGGGAACGGCGGGCCGATGTCCCGCCCGTGAACGGTTGATGCGCGCTCAGCCGCGCGGCGGGCCGAAGGCGGCCGTCGCCCGGCCTGGCTGATGCTATGCTGAGCCGGTGGCCCTCGCAGGGACGAGGACGCGATCACTCCGGGGAGAAGGTTCGGGATGGCTTCGCCGACGGTTTCTGAGCACGCGCCTGGCGCGGGTTCGCGGGCAAGCGGGCTGGCGATCGTGCTCTGGCTCGCCGTGATCGGCGCCCTCTATCTGCTCGGCTTCCGCACGGGCGGCGAACTCGAGCACATTATGCTGGCCGGGCTCGAGCCCCTGCCCTTCGCGGTGCTGGCGCTCTTTGCCTACCTCGCGCTCCACCATGCGTGGATGCGGTGGGTGGCGCTGCTGTGGCTCGGGGCGATCGTGTTCGTAGGGGCGCTGCTCACCTTCAGCGCAGGTGCCGCCACGCTGCTCGGCCCCGAGGCGCTGCGCGCGCAGCCGCAGGCCGCGCCGCCCCCGCTTCCCGAGGGTGACGTCGTCCGGCTCGGCGGCCTGATCGGCGGCATCGGCCTGGCGCTGGTCGTCGGCTTCACGATGTTCCTGCCGAGCGTGCGGCGCGGGCTGAGCCGCTGGGTGCCCATCGACCCCGACTCGTTCGTCCACACCGTGGCGCTGGTGGCGATCGTCACGATCACGCTGATGAGCGTGGTGCCGCTCCTGGTGGCGGGCCAACCGCCGCTGCTGGCGCTGATCGAGGCGACCGACGGCGCCGGCGGGCTGGCCGAGACTGCCGGTTCGGCCAACGGGCTGCGCGACATGCTCTACGGGCTGGTGTGGCTCGTGCCGGCGGCGGTGGTGGCGGTCGGGCTGGGTGTGACGCGCGACCTGTCCTCGGCGCTGGCGCGGCTCGGCCTGGTCCGGCCGACTCGGGGCCAGGTGCTCCTGGGCGTGGCGCTCGGGGCAGCGCTCGTGGTGGCGGTGCAGCTCTACTCGGTCGTGGTCTACGCGGTCTGGGACGCGCTGGGCTGGCCGCGGACGAACTCGGAGGCATTCGAGAAGGCGCTCGCGTTTGCCATCAACCCGATCGGCGCGGTGGTGATCGGTGTGACGGCGGGACTGGGCGAGGAGCTGGCGGTGCGCGGCGTCCTCCAGCCCCGCATGGGGTTGGTGCTGTCGAACGCCTTCTTCGCCGGCCTCCACGCCTTCCAGTACAACTGGGACTCGCTCCTGATCGTCTTCACGCTGGGGCTTGTGCTCGGCCTGATCCGCCGGCGCACGAACACCACCACCAGCGCCATCGTCCACGGCGTCTACGACTTCCTGCTGGTCATGCTGATCGTCGTCGGCGCCCCCGGCTTCTCCTGACGCAGCCCCGCCCGCCGGACCGGCTCATGCAGGCTGTCGGTTCAATCCGGTCTACCCAGCCGCCGGCCGATGGCTGCCCACGCGATGATCGCCTGCTCGCTCGCCGAGTTGATTGGGTATATCGGACTAATCGCCAGCCCGGTCGGCCGGCTGAAGCCTGGACGCGGCCGGCGCGTTGCGGTCTACGCGTGGCGGGGCCGAACCGTCGGTGCCAGCAGGTCGGACCAGTCGACCGTGACGGATTCGAGCGCATCGAGGAGCGCCTCGGCAGCACCCGGATCGAGCGCCGTCTCGGTTGCCAGCCAGCTCCGCGCGGCGTCGAAGGAGAGTTCGTCGGCCGCCTCCTCCACCCGCGCCCGCACGGCCTCGCCCAGCCGGCTCAGGTAGTCCTGGCGGACCAGGCCGACGCCCGGGAGCCAGCGCCAGCCAGGCGGCAACGGCTCGGCCGCGGCGATGGACCGCTCCAGTTCGGAGGCGCCGTGGAGCCCGAGCCGGGCCATGAGCTCGGGGGCGGGCAGCAGCGCGCGCTCGGCCGCCTCGGCCAGGAGCGTGCCCAGCCCCGCCGCCGCTGTGGCGGCGCGGCCGCGTGGGTCGTCGAAGCTACGCTCCACGGCGGCCAGCAGCTCAGCCCAGCCGAGCTCGCCGCGATAGGCGACCGTCGGCAGCGGCAACGGACCGAGCGCGTCGCGCACCCGCTCCTCGACCGCCGCCAGCAACGGCAGCCCGGCCCGCGCCACCGCCGCCAGCTTGCGCCGCTTGCGCTCGAGATAGGCCGGCGCCCAGAAGCCGATCAGCTCGACATAAACCATCAGGTCACCGCGCCGCAGGCGGAAGTCGGGAAAGAGCACCTGGTTGCCGGCCACGACGAGTTCCGGCTCGCGCTCGAGCTGCCAGCCGGCGGGCAGGTCGCGGGTCGCGGCCACGCGCCATTCGCGGTGCAGCCGCTCCTCGGCCGCGCTGTCGTAGCCGACGGCCGGCTCCCGCGCCGCGTCCTCGGCGCCGATGGCGCGTAGGAGCTGCGCGTCGAGCGGGAGGGCGTAGCGGCGCTTGCCGATGAGCAGCACGGCGTGGCCGCTGGGCGCTGCGGTGAGGAGCAGCCAACGGGCCGTCGTCGCGAGCTGGTGGCCGTAGCCGCCGGCCGGCCCGACCTGCTCCGGCCGGCCGAACAGCTCGAGCCGGAGCGCGCGGGGCGGCGGGGCCGCAGGCTGGGCTGCGCGCTCGCTCGGTTCCACAGGGCCGCTCACCGCCTGCCCGGCCACCGCGGCGGGCCCCGTGGTGGCGGCTCCGGCCGGGCCGGGTGACGGGTCCTCCGTCAGGGCGCCCACCTTGCGGCCGGCAGCGGGGCCACCGGCCGTGGTGGGAAACAGCGACCCGACCGCGCCCGGCTCGGCCGAGAGCTCGCAGACCAGGCCGAGGCGGCGGCAGCGGGCCAGCAGGTGGCGGCCGGTCGCGCCGTCGAGCCCGGGCAGGGCGAGCGTCACCGTCTCGGCGCGCAC
>JBHOQZ010000410.1:0-4025 GCA_042408635.1 Chloroflexota bacterium | reverse complement strand
GTCGAGTCCCCGGGCGTGGGGATCGAACCGCGCGTGCCCCAGAAGCGCACTTGCATACCATTGTCTCCCGCAGCCCCGTGCCGAACCGCATGCTCTCCCTGGTGGGACATTGTAGCGACCGGCCGCTCGGCACGGCAACATCAGGCGGCCGCGATGTCAGCCCGGCGACAAAACGACCGCGGCGGTCGGCACCCTTACCGCCAGGATGGGGGCTAGGGGGCCGACCGTCCGCTCACGCGTCGATCGGTAGGGCGAGGCGGGCGGTGCCGGCGCGGGTCGAGCGGGCGATGGCGGTGAGTGCCCGGCCCGGCTCGGCGCGCACGAGCCATTCGACCCGCTTGCGGGGGGTGCCCCAGGCGTTGCCCCAGGGGGAGAATTCGTCGCGCCGCTCAGAGCGCCCGCTCAGGTGGCCGATCGTCTGCACCCGCTCGTTCATGAGCACGTCGGCCGGGTCGATCCCCGCCAGCTCAACCGTCACCGGCGGCGCGACCTTCATCGCGAGCGCCTGCTCGGTCACGTTGGTCGGCAGGTAGCCGGTGTTCTCCAGCACAACCGACACCCGGTAGAGGCCGGGGGCGAGCGCGTGGGCGATCGGGCGGGCCAGGCGCAGGCGCGGCGCCGCGGCGGCGTGCTCGAGCGTGAAGGCCGTGTTCTTGGCGCATTCGGCCGCGAGGAACTGCTCGGGTGGGTTGCGGAAAAACCAGATGCGCTTCCAGCCGCCGATCTCGATCGGTCCGAGTTGCGGGTGGTCGAACGGCGTCCAGTCGATGAACCCGGCACCGCCCAACTCCTCGTCGTTCCAGCGGAGCAGCCGGGCGCGATCCTCCTCGCTCCAGGCGCGCAGCGGGTAGAAGCCCGGCTTCTTGATGCCGGCAGCGGTATAGGGATCCCAGAGCTCGGTGGCGAAGGCGAGGATGCCGAGCTGCTCGTAGGCGTACTCGGTGAAGGTACCGGTGCGGGGCGCGGCCTGGTTGTCGGTGAACTCGTGGAAGACGGAGATCAGCGGGTAGCCGGTGAGGCGCTGGCCGACGCGGCCGAGCGCGGCGAAGACGGCCAGGTCCTCGCGCGGGATGTGGTCGTCGGACTTGCTGCCGTAGGGGCGCAGGATCACGCCGCTGTGGGTGTGGTAGCTGACAGCGCCGCAGATGTTGGGGTGCGCTGCGATGAACTCGACGATCGCGCGCGTCTCCGGCTCGGAGAGCGGGTACGGCCCGGCGCCGTACTGGAGCGGGTCGGGCAGCCAGTGGAGCGTGGGGAAGTTGCGGTTCAGGTTGCCGTCGTCGGTGCGGTTGACCTTGATCTCGACGCCGTCGAAGTTGCGCAGGAAGCCCTCGGGGATGAGGCGGTAGTAGCGGCCGCCGCGCTCGCCCGGCTCGCGCTGGACCATGAGGCGCGGGTCGAGCTCGGAGATGCGCCACTCGCCCAGCTCGTCGGGGATGCGCATCTGGGCGATGTGGCCATTGCCGTCGATGTCATACTGGTTCACGCCGTCGAGCGGCATCTCCTCGGGCAGCAGGCGGCCGTTGCCGCACCAGGGGTAGGGCTGGGTCATCGAGAGCTCGGCGCCGTCGGGGTTGGCGCGCGGCAGCACGTAGAACACCTGCTCGTCGAGGAGCGCCGTCGCCCGCGGCTCCTGCCCGTAGCCGGTCAAGAGGTGGTGGATCGTGTGCAAAGCCACCATCGCGCCGGAGACCTCCTCGGCGTGGATGTTGGCGTCGATCCAGTAGCCGGGCTTCTCGGCGGCGGAGCCGGTGCGCGGGTTGGTGAGCTCCATCAGCCAGAGGTCGCGGCCGCGGTGGCTGCGGCCGATGGAGGTCAGCGTGGCCAGCTCCGGGTAGGCCGCGGCCAGCTCGTGCAGCGCCTGGCTCAGAGCCTCGTGGTTCAGGTAGCGGTCGAATGCGATCTCGACGGGCAAGCCCGCGCCTCCTTGCTCACCGCCGCGTGAAACGGCGTGCGATAATGGCGGGACTCTACCAGGGGCGTGCGGTGACAGCGAGGGAGCACGTGGGCGAGCTGAGGCAGGAGACGCGGCCGGACCCGCCCGGGTATCCGCGTGCAGACGGCGATCCCCGGCGCGTCGGGGTCATCCCGGCGCGCAACAAGCCCGAGGCGGTCAAGCTCGCGCCGACCATCCTCGGCTGGCTGCGCGAGCGCGGCGTCGAGGCGCTCGACGAGGCGGCGCTGATGGCCCTCGAGGCGAACGGGCAGCCCGCCAGCACCATCGACGCGATCGTGACGCTCGGCGGCGATGGGTTGATGCTGGTGGCGGCCCGCGCCTGGCCGGGCGTGCCGCTCCTGGGCATCAACTTCGGCCACCTCGGCTTCCTCACCGCGGCCGACGAGCACAACTGGCGCTTCGCCCTCGAGCGGTACCTGGCCGGCACCGAGCACTACAGCCTGCGCGAGGAGTCGACGCTCGCGGTCGAGGTGCGTCGCCAGGGCCAGCCGATCTACGAGGGCTGGGCGGCCAACGATGTGGTGCTGCGCGCCATCGACGGCGTCATCGACGTCGAGCTCTACGTGGATGACATGTTCGTCAACATGTATCCCGGCGACGGCATCATCGTTTCGACCGTGCTCGGCTCGACCGCCTACAACCTCGCGGCCGGCGGACCCGTGCTGGCGACCGGCGTGAAGGGCTTCGCCATCACCCCGATGCTCTGTGCCAGCCCGATCCGCCTGTCGCTGGTCGTGGCCGAGAGCGCCGCCATCGACCTCGTCTGCACGCGCGCGCCGCGCGGCTACCACCTGCTCACCGACGGCCAGCACCGCGATCCGCTCCGGGGCGGTGAGGAGATCCGCGTGCGCCGCAGCCCGACCGTCTGCCGGCTCGTCGTCTTCCGCGAGATGAACCTGTTCGCCCGCATGCAGAGCAAGCTCAACTATCAGTCGCGACCTGGCTGGCGCCCGGCGCGCCCCGACGCGCTCAACGGCGAGGCACCACCCGCCCGCTGAGCGCGGCCACCGCCCCCAGCCTACAGCGGCAGGTGACCTGCCTGCCCGGAGCGATGGGGCCGCGGGTCACCCCGGTCGCCCTACCCCGGCCGCTGATCCGTCGACGCCGGCTCCGCGCGCTGTCGGTTGCGGCGGCTCACAGAACCCGGCCGGCGGGCACCGAACCAGGCGAGGGCGGCCAGGCCGCTCGCGAAGAGCACCCAGACGGGCGGTTCGGGGATGACGGGCGTGGGGGTCGGGGCCGTGAGACGCGGCGCAGCCTTGAGCTGGTTGAGGCGCTGGGCGTCGGCGACGACCGTACCGAGCTGGTACCAGTTGGTCGAGATGATGTTCAGGTTCTTGAGCAGAGCGGGCGAGGCGGTCGCCTGCCGGACGATCCCCGGTACAATCCCGCTGGCCTCCGACTGGCCGACGTCGCGCAGGTTGTTCGGCCCCGTCTCAGGCCAGCCCTTCTTCTTGACGATGGCCTTGAGCACGTCCTTGATGACGTCGCGCACGGGCCAGGGAAAAGCGGCGTCAACCGCGGTCTCCACCTGCCGGATGATGCTGCCCCCGATCATCGGGCCATCGGGCGTCGGGTTCGTCTGGAGGACGAAGAGCTGCGACGGGTCGCCGGAGCCGTCCCTGGCGTTGCAGCGGCAGGTGAGGTTGCTGAGCGCCCTGCTCAGTTGGGTCTGCGCGTCGGCCGTGCTGGGCCAGGGGGACTGGGCCCGGGCGCCCGGGACTCCCCCGCCCGGCCAGAGGTACGGCTGGTGGTTGGCGACGGTGGCCGCGTCGCCGGAGAGGACGACGACGCGACCGGAGGTGCCCCAGATCTGGTTCAGCGTGGCCGTCGTCGAGATCGTCGTCGGCACGAGCAGGTCGCCAGGCCGGTCGGCGGTGAAGGTAGAGACGATGGCGGTCGCCAACGCCGCGTTCTGCGCCGCCGTGACGTGGTTATCCGACATGTGGCTCAGATCGAGGACGACGATCTCGCGCGGGTGGGTCGCCACGAACTGCCGGACCGCGTTGAGCGCGGCGGTGGTCGGCTCGGCGTAGAGCCCGTGGCAGATCCAGGTCGCGGTCGAGCC
>JBHOQZ010000404.1:0-3104 GCA_042408635.1 Chloroflexota bacterium | reverse complement strand
CTACAACCAGATCGTCCCCTACACCGATCGGCTGGATTATGTCGCGGCTCCCTCGAACAACCTCGCCTACGTGCTGGCCGCCGAGAAGCTGCTCGGCATCGAGCTGCCCGAGCGCGGCCAGTACATGCGCGTGCTGTTCGCGGAGCTGGCGCGGATCGCCAGCCACCTGATCTGGCTGGGCACCCACGCGATGGATGTGGGCGCGATCTCAGTCTTCCTCTACTGCATGCGCGAGCGCGAGCTGATCCTCGACCTCTTCGAGACCTACGCTGGCGCGCGCCTGACGACGAGCCTGATGCAGGTCGGCGGCATGCCCTACGACCTGCCCGACGGCTGGGTCGACAACCTGCGCGCCTTCCTGAAGCTCTTCCCGAGCCGGATCGACGAGTACGAGACGCTCCTGACGCAGAACCCGATCTGGCTGCGGCGCACGAAGGGTGTGGGCTACATCTCGGCGCAGGACGCGATCAACTACAGCCTGACCGGGCCCTGCCTGCGCGGCTCGGGCGTCGCCTGGGATCTACGCAAGGCGTTCCCCTACCTCGTCTACGACCGGTTCGCCTTCGACATCCCCGTCGGCCAGAACGGGGACGTCTACGACCGTTACCTGGTGCGGATCGCGGAGCTGCGCCAGTCGGTACGCATCCTCGAGCAGGCGCTCGCCCAGATGCCGACCGACGGTCCCTACAACGCCGACGCGCCCCACGTCGTCCCGCCGCCCAAGGACGAGACGATGACGACGATTGAGGCGATGACGCGGCACTTCATGATCATGATCCACGGCTTCAAGCCGCCGGCCGGCCAGGTCTATTCGAGCATCGAGGGACCGAAGGGGGAGCTGGGCTTCTACATCGTCAGCGACGGCGGCAACACGCCCTACCGCATGCACATTCGCTCGCCATCGTTCATCAACCTAGCGGCGCTCCCCGTCATGGCCAAGGGCGGCCTGGTGGCGGACGTGGTCGCGATCATCGGCTCGATCGACATCGTGCTGGGCGAGGTGGACCGGTGACTGGCGAGGCCGAGACAACATGAAGACGAGCAGGCAGGCAGGGCTCGGGCCGGCAATCACGATCGTCAACGACCGCCACGCGCCGCTCCATCCCGAGCGGGCGGAGCCGGTCGACTACGCCGAGATCGACGCCATCATCGAGCGCTACCGCGATCTACGCCCGGCCGAGGCGCTGGTGCTGATCCTTCAGGACATGCAGCGGGCGCACCGCTACATTCCCGAGCCCGCGATGCGCCTGATCTCGCAGCGCATGGATTTGCCGATGGTGCAGATCTACGGCGTCGCCTCGTTCTACCAGGACTTCTCGATGCAGCCGCGGGCGCGCTACCCGATCAACGTCTGCGAGGGGATATCCTGCTATGTGCGCGGCGCCGACGCGCTGCGCCAGGCGATCCGCCGCCACCTCGGCATCGACTACGAGGAGTCGACGCCGGACGGCCTGTTCGGCGTGAACCGGGCCGACTACTGCTACGGGTGCTGCCAGATCGGGCCGGTGGTGGAGATCAACCACCAGTTCTACGCCCATATGACGCCCGAGAAGCTGGTGGCGCTGGTCGACCGGCTGGCGCGGGAGCACGCGGCCGAGGCGACCGTGCCGGTCGAGTCGGATCGGCTGCGCCTGCCGATCTCGATGGACGCGGTCGACTTCGAAGCGGTCAAGCCACCGCCACCCGAGGCCATCCGGTCTCCGGCCGAGCGCACCGCCGAGCCGCCGAGCCGCGACCCGACGCACAGCGCGGCGTCGCCCCCAGTCGAGCGGGCGCCGACCGCGCTCTCGGGCGACCGGGTGGGCGAGGATGCGACGGCGCACGAGACGCAGGCCGCGCCCGAGCCGCCCGACCCGAAGACGAAGCGCGAGACACAGGTCGAATGATTGGCACGATCGGCTGCGGGCCCGGGGGACAGCCCGCTCGCGGCCGGCTCGGTTGAGGAAGCCTATGGTGACCACACGGGAACAGCTCGGCGAACGGCGCGTCCGCGCCCGCGCGGCCTGGGACGCGCTCTGGAACGGCGACCGCACCATCTGCATCGTCGCGGTCGACAGCGGCTCGGTGCCGGTCGGGGCGCGGGCGGTGCTGGCGGCGCTGCGCGACGAGGTGGCGCGCCGCGGCTTGGGTGAGCGCGTGGTCGTGCGCCAGGCCGCCGCCTTCGGCACCGACTGGCTCTCGCCGACGATCGACGTCAAGCGCCCCGGCGAGCCGCGCGTGATCTACGGCCCCGTGCCGCCCGAGCGCGTGCCGGAGTTCGTCGACCGCGTGCTCGTCCGGCAGGAGCCGGCGGCCGACTGGGCCTGGGCCTACCACGACGTCTTCGCCGGCCTGGGCGGGCTCGCCCCGCGGCCGGGCAGCTCCCCGACCCGGCCAGCCGGGGACGGCTCAGGCGCGGCCGGCGCCGCCGCGACCGACGGTAGCGCGTCGGGCGCCGGGGCGGCTCAGGCGGCGGGGTCAGGTAGTGCAGCGGTCACGCCGGCACCCCAGCCCTGGCAAGGCATCCCACCCCTGTCGGGCACCGACTGGTGGAAGCATCAGCACCGGATCGTGATGGAGCGCTGCGGCTGGATCGACCCCGATAGCCTGGACGACTACCTGGCGCGCGGCGGCTACGAGGCGTTTGAGCGGGCGCTGTTCGAGCTGCAGCCGACCGAGATTGTCGAGGCGGTCAAGGCGTCGGGGCTGCGCGGGCGCGGCGGCGCCGGCTTCCCGACCGGCACGAAGTGGGAATCGGCGCTGCGCGAGAAGAACACCCCCAAGTACATCATCATCAACGCCCACGAGGGCGAGCCGAACGCCTTCAAGGACCGGCGGCTCATGGAGGGTGACCCGCACTCGCAGATCGAGGGGCTGATGATCGGCGCGCGTGTGATCAACACGCCCTTCGGCTACATCTACATCGGCTCCGAGCACCCGGTCGCCATTGAGCGGATGAGCCGGG
The DNA here is from genome assembly GCA_042408635.1 of Chloroflexota bacterium. Lineage (GTDB taxonomy): Bacteria > Chloroflexota > UBA6077 > FW602-bin22 > JBHOQZ01 > JBHOQZ01. The sequence continues at coordinate 160 of JBHOQZ010000404.1, read as the reverse complement.
CCGTCCAGCAACTGCGCGAGGCGGGTCTGCTCGGGGAGAACATCCTCGGCTCCGGCTTCTCGTTCGACATCAAGGTGCTGGTCGGCGCGGGCGCCTACATCTCGGGCGAGAGCGGCGCGCTCATGTACGGCATCCAGGGCGAGCGGAGCATGCCGCGCAC
>JBHOQZ010000402.1:0-2551 GCA_042408635.1 Chloroflexota bacterium | reverse complement strand
CCCCGCGGCCGGCGGCGGCGCCGTCGCCACGCCTGCCCCGGCCAGTGCGGCAGCCGCCTGGGTCGGCGCGGGGTAGCCGCCGGTGCCGTCCGCCGCCCGGCCGGGCGGCGGAGCCGCGAGGTCCGAAGGCGTGGCCCGGGGGCCGTTCGGTTTCGGATGGGCAATGTCGACCGGTGGGGACGCCGCACCGTTGCCGCGTCCGCCATCGGCGGCGGTCGGCGTGGATGTACCCGGTGTCGGGCGGGTATCGGTCATCGAGGAGCCTCCCCCAGATGGTGAGGATTGCAGGGTGCCTCCGCGTCGTCGCGCGGCTCGGCGTTGAGCGCGCGCTCGAGCGCCTCCATGCCCTGTCGGAGCGCCTGCACCTCGTCGGGCCGGGCGTCGAGGAGGAGCCGGGCGACGTGGGCCTGCGCCAGCGCCAGCTTGTCGGCGTAGGCGGCGTGGCCCGCCTCGGTCAGCCGCAGCAGGACGCCGCGGCGGTCGCCCCCAGGCTCGCGCACGCGCTCGACCAGGCCGCGACGCACCAGCGCGTCGATGGTGACAGTGAGGGTGGAAGGGGTGACGCCGATCGTGCGGGCGAGCTCCATGACGCGGTAGTCGCGCCGGACCAGGAATTGGAGCACGCGCCACTGTGCCAGGTGCGCTTGGTCGGCCTGGCCGGCCGACCAGGTTGCCACCAGCCGCCGCATCAGCAGCGGCAGCACGCGCATCACCGTCGCGGCCGCGGCGCCGCGCGCCGCGGCCGCGCCCTTGGTCTCGGCGTCGACGTCGAGACCGGCCTCGGCCGCGGCCCACCTAGCCGATTGTCCCACCCCGCCCTCCCGTTCCCGGCCGCCGACACGGCCACCTGCGCCGCGGGTCCGGGCCGGTGAAGGACTGGCCCGGGCGAGTGCTTTGCAGTACGAAGGATTAGGACTACTGTACGACTCCCGGCGCGGTCTGGCAAACGCAATGCCGACTCATCGGCGGTAGCCAGGTCGCTCGTCCGGGCCCCGGTCCATCGAGGCTGGGCTTCAGCCGGTCGGGGGGCGGCTGAGGTTGGGTCAGACGTGGGGCCGGGGCAAAGTGGGGTAGAATGAGGGGTCAGGTTCCGCAGCGGTGCGCAGAGGCCCACCCGACTGGAGAGCGATGGCGCGATGGCGAACCCCGAGTTCGACCCCGTCCGCGGCATGAACGAGCACCTGCCTGCCGAGCAGCGCGCGCTGCGCCGGGCGGAGCGGGAGCTGCTCGAGCGCTTCGAGCGGTTCGGCTACCGGGGGATCGGCCTGCCCGTGGTCGAGCCGACGGCGCTGTTCCTGCGCAAGTCGGGCGAGGAGATCGTCGAGCGGATGTACGCCTTCACGTACTACAACCGCCGCATCTGCCTGCGCCCGGAGATCACCGCCTCGGTGATGCGCACCTACGTGCGGCGCCTGGGGGGCAGCCCCCTGCCGCTGCGGCTGCACTACGCCGGGCCGGTCTTCCGCTACGAGAAGCCGCAGCGGCTGCGCTACCGCCAGTTTACCCAGGTGGGCGTCGAGCTGATCGGCGCTGCCGGGCCGGCGGCCGACGCCGAGGTGCTGGCGCTGGCGGCGCAGGCGACCGAGGCGGCCGGGGTGCGCGACTGGCGCGCCGTGGTCGGCCACATCGGTGCCGTCTCCGAGCTACTCGACAGCCTGGCTCTCTCCGAGCAGGTGCGCGCGCTGGTGCTGGCGGGCATGGAGCGGGTGGCGCGCGGTGAGGCCGCTGGCGAGGCGCTGATCCGGCGGATCGAGGAGCTGGGCGCGCTCGGCCCGGCCGTGACCGCCCCGGCCGAGCCCGGCCTCGACGGGGAGGCGGACGGCACGGCGGCGGGCGTGGGTGCGATCGCCGAGCTGGTGCGGACGATCGGGGAGGAGCGGGCGCGCGCCTTCGCCCGCGAGTTCCTGGTGGCGATGCGGGTCGACCTCACGCGCGGTGGGCGCGACCCCGACGAGATCATCGGCCGGCTGATCCGCAAGGCCCACCGGGTGGACGAGCGCCCGAAGCTGCGCCGTGCCCTCGCCTTCATCCGGCGCCTGCGGGCGGTGCGGGGGCAGCCGCCGGCCGTCTTCGCCGACCTGGCCGCGCTCTTGACCGAGTACGGGCTGAGCCGGGCGCCGCTGGCCGAGATCGAGACGGTCTGCGCGCTCCTGCCGGCCTACGGGGTCGATCCGGCGCGCGTCACCATCGACCTCTCGCTCGGGCGCGGCCTCCAGTACTACACCGGCTTCCTCTTTGAGCTCTACCACGGCGCCGACCGTGAGGACAACCAGCTCTGCGGCGGTGGGCGCTACGACGGGCTGGTCCGCGCCCTGGGTGGGGACGACACGCCAGCCTGCGGCTTCGCCTTTGGCCTCGAACGGGTCGTCCACGCCGTCGAGACGGAGGGCGGCCGGCTATCGGCCGAGGAGCACGCTGACGTCGTCGTTGTCCCGAGCGAGCCCGGGGCGGTGGGCTACGCCGTGCGCGCGGCCGAGCAGCTCCGGGCGCGGGGGCTGCGCGTCGAGCTGGACGTCCGGCTGCGCGGGGTCGGACCGGCGCTGCGCGCCGC
>JBHOQZ010000401.1:0-1235 GCA_042408635.1 Chloroflexota bacterium | reverse complement strand
CCGCGCGCCGCCAGGCCCGCGCGCAGCGCCGCCATCGCCTCGCCGACGGCCCGGCGGCTCCGCTCGGCGTGATCCGCGTCGCCGAGCGCGGCCAGCCCGGCGGCGAGCGCGCAGGCATTGACCGTCCAGGGCGGCCGCGCTCGGCGCAGCGCCGTGATATGGGCGGGGTGGCCGACGACGTAGCCGAGGCGCAGGCCCGCCAGCCCCAGATCCTTGGTCAGCGAGCGCAGCACGAAGACGTGCCCGGAGTGGGTGAGCGGCAGTGCCGGCCAGGGCCGGGCGACGAACCCGACATACGCCTCGTCCAGCACCAGCAGGCCCCCGACCGCCGCGCAGGCCGCCGCGACCGCGCCGACCGCCTCCGCCGGCAAGTACGTGCCGGACGGGTTGTTGGGGTTGCAGAGGAAGGTGAGGCGCGGCCGCCGGCGGCGCACCGCCTCTGCCAGGCTGTCCGGGTCGGGCACCAGACCCTGCCGCGGATCGGCGGGGCACGCCTCGACGCACGCCCCCACAGCCGCGCAGGCCGCCGCGTATTCGCCGAACGCCGGTGCCACCACCAGCACCCGGTCGCCGGGATCGAGGTAGGCCGCCGCGATCCCCCAGATCGCCTCGGCCGTGCCACTCACGGCGAGCAGCCAGTCGGGCGCCACGTCGAGGTGGCGCGCCAGCGCCGCGCGCAGCTTGGTCGCCTCGGGGTCGGGGTAGCGGTCGATCGGTGCGGCCGCCACGGCGGCGCGCACCCGCGGCGAGGCGCCCAGCGGGTTGACGTTCACGCTGAAGTCGGCGACGTCCTCGGCGCGCAGCCCGAGCCGCGCCAGCTCAGCCCAGACCAGCCCCCCATGGGGGCGGTCGGGCAGCCGCTGCACCGCCGCGCGCGGCCGGGGGGGGTGCTCCGGGCCCGTCGACTCGCTCATTGCCCCTCCTCCGGCTCCCCGGTCGAAACGCGGGGCTGGGTCGTGTGCCATGGCCGCGCCGGCTCGACCCGCAGCTTACCCCGCCTAGCCGCCGGGCCCAAGCCGAGCGCCCCATGCCGGCGCCCGGCCACCGGCAGCCGCCCGGCGCCTCTCGACAGCAAGGTCACGCCCGGGCACCGAGGCGGGCCAGCGCCAGCGCCAGGAGCGTCGCCAGGCCGGCGGCCCCGAGCGCGATTCCCTCGGCGCGGCGGATGTCGCCGGCGGACGGGAGCCGCCCACCCTGGCCGAGCACATAATGCCCCCGCTTTTCGAGCTCGAGCC
>JBHOQZ010000400.1:0-1103 GCA_042408635.1 Chloroflexota bacterium | reverse complement strand
GTGCGCGGGCGCGGGCCGCACGGCGCCGCGAGCGGCCTGCTCGCGCTGCTGCGCGGCACCCTCGAAGCGCACCGGCACCTCGGCGCCTGGCGCCCCGACGCGGTGCTCGCCACGGGGGGCTATGTGACCGCGCCGGTGCTGGTGGCGGCGGCGCTGCGGCGGGTGCCCAGCCTCATCTTCCTGCCCGACATCCGCCCGGGACTGGCTGTGGGCCTCACCTCCTGGTTGGCGGCCGGCGTCTGCGTGACCTCGGCGGCGGCCGCCGAGCATCTGCGGGGCCGCCGCGTGGTCGAGACCGGGTATCCGGTGCGGAGCGGGCTGATCGGTCGCTCGCGCCACGAGGCGCGGCAGCGGCTCGGGCTGGCGAGCGAGAAGCCGGTCCTGCTCGTGGCGGGTGGCAGCCAGGGCGCGCGCACGATCAACGAGGCGACCCGGCAGGCGCTGCCGCGTCTGCTCGCGCTCGCCCAGGTCGTCCATATCTGCGGCGCCGAGCGCGAGCGCGAGCTGCGGGGCGTGCGCGAGGCGCTGCCCGAGGCGCTCAGGCGCGATTACCACCTCTATCCGTTCCTCCACGCCGAGATGCCCGACGCGCTCATCGCGGCCGATCTGGCGGTCTCGCGCGCCGGGGCGTCGGTGCTGGGCGAGTACCCGGTCGTCGGGCTGCCGAGCATCCTGGTGCCCTACCCCTACGCGGGCGCGCACCAGCGCGAGAACGCCCGCCTGCTCGCCCGGGCGGGGGCGGCCGAGGTGATCGAGAACGAGGAGCTCACCCCGGACCGGCTGGTCGAGTCGGTGCGGGCCTGGCTCGAACGCCCGGCCTGGCTCAAGCAGGCGAGCACGCGCGCCCGCGCACTCGCGCGGCTCGACGCCGCCGAGCGCATCGCCGACGAGCTCGAGCGCGCCGCCGAGAGGCAGCGGCCATGATCGAGAGGCCGCGGCCATGATCCCCGGCTCCAGCGCGATCGGCGTCCATCCCCTGGCAATCGTCTGCGTCGTCGCGCTTGCCCTGCTCGGCGTGCGGCGCGGCTGGCCGCGCGAGGCGCTCAGCCTGGCGGCGCTGCTGCTCGCGCGGGCACTGGCGGCGGCCTCGCCCGAGCGGGTCA
>JBHOQZ010000399.1:0-11128 GCA_042408635.1 Chloroflexota bacterium | reverse complement strand
GTAGCGTCGAGCGGGGTGCCGTGCCCGAAGGCGCCGAGGTGCCGGCAGACCGCCGCGGCGGCCCGCGCGCCGGCCGCCAGCGCGGCCCGGACGTCACCGTCGCGCCGGTAGCGGACAACGAAGGCAGCCATAAGGGCGTCGCCCGCGCCGAGCGTGTCGACCGCCTCGACTGGTTCGGCCGGCTGCCGAAGCACGGTGGCGCCGTCGCAGGCGAGGCTGCCGTGCTCGCCGAGCGTGACCACGACGACCCGGGCGCCGCGCGCCTGCCAGGCCCGCGCGGCGGCCTCGGCCCCGGCCGCCCCGATCCTCTGCGCGGAGAAGAAGGCGACCTCCACCAGCGGCAGCAGCGCCAGTTGCTCTGGCGTCGCCCGGTGCGAGAAGTCGAACGAGAGCCGCCGACCGGTGGCCCGCCAGCGGGGCAGGTGCGCCTCCACCCGCCCATCGAGGGTGGTGTGGAGCCAGTCGGCGGCCGCGACGTACCGCTCGACCGCCGCGTCGACCTGGAGCGCGTAGCGGACGCCGGGATCGGCGCCCACGAACGTGCGGTCGGCGCCCTCCAGGCGCACCCAGGCGCGCGCGGTCGGCCCGTCGACCGTGCGCAGGCAGGTCGTGTCGACCCCCTCGGCGGCGAGCGCCGCGCGCAGGTGGGTGCCGTGCCAGTCGTTGCCGACGACGCCGACGTAGCCGGCTGGGACGCCGAGCCGGGTCGCGTGGACGGCGAAGTTGAGCGCGCCGCCGCCCGGGAAGACCTGCCCGTGCGTCGTGTAGATGTCGACGCAGTTGTCGCCGATCGCGACGATGCGTGGGGCGGCCATCCCTAGTACGGCACCTTCCCCATGTAGCGGCGCGTGCTGAGCGGGTGGCCCCGCTCCTCGGCCAGCGCGACCGCGAACCACTGCAGCGCGATGTGGACGGCGAAGTGGGCCAGGTCGGGGTCGATCGCCGGCAGCTCGGCCAGGTCGAAGACGAGCGTGTCGGCGCCGTGGCGCTGCGCGAAGGCGAGCGCCCGCTCCGCCACCGGCCGGCTGGCATCGGTGCCGAGCAGGCAGATGACCGGCACGCCCGGCTCGATGATCTCGTAGGGGCCGTGGCGGAACTCGCCGGCGTTGATCGCGCAGGCGTGGCGCCACTGCATCTCCATGAGGGTGCAGGCCTGGAACTGGTAGGCGAGCCCGGCGAGCGGGCCGATCCCGAGCAGGTAGTAGCCCTTCGTGTCGCGGTGCCGCTTCGCCAGCGCCCGCCCGCGCGCCTCGGCCGCCTCCTTGACGCGGTGGAGTGTCTCGGGCAGCGTGGCGAGGTTGGTCAGGAGCCGCTCACCGGCCGCCTTCTCCCCCGTGCGCACGATCAGGTTGGCGGCGATCAGGTAGCCCATCAGGAGCTTCGCCAGGTTGACGGCCGGCGTCTCGTAGACCAGTGCCGCCTCGGCGCGCTCGGCGAGCGGCGTGCCGGGACGGCTGAAGCCGACGCTGCGGGCGCCGCGCTCGCGCACCAGCTCCAGCCCGAGCAGCACCTCCTCGGTGTCGCCCGAGTGCGAGGCGAGCACGGCCGCGGCGCGGCCGTCGAGGCGGCGCGGCGCGCGGCTGACGAACTCCCAGGCCGTGTAGGCATCGGCCGGCAGCGGCGCATAGCGATCCAGCAGCCACTTCACCGGCTCCATGATCGCCCGGGAGCCGCCGCAGCCGACGAGGAAGAGGTGGTCGAGGCCGCGCTCGACCCAGTCGCCGACGAGCCGAGCGGCGTGGTCGCCCTCCCGCGTCAGGATCGCCTGCAGCCCGTCGCGCAGCATCGTCCCCTCCAGGTAGCCCGTGCTCGCGGGCGCGCTCACATGCATGCCAACATCCTTCTCCAGACCGCTGGCGTTGAATTGTCCTATAATGTACTATAGCAGTCACGGCGACGGCTGACAACCGGGCGCGGGATCGGTGCCATGCCGCCGGCCGGCCGAGGTGGCTCGCCGGGGCGGGTGGGAAGGAGGCGGGATGGGACGCTACGCCGGGCAGCGCCTCGGCCTGGCGCTGCTGCAGATCGTGCTGGTCGCGACGCTGGTGTTTGCCTTTCTGCGGGTGCTGCCCGGCGACCCGGTGCTGGTGATCCTCGGGTCGGAGCGGTCGCCCGAGCCGGCCCAGGTCGAGGCGGTCCGGCGTGAGCTGGGCCTCGACCGGCCGGTGCCCGAGCAGTACGTCGCCTGGCTGGCCCGGCTGGTCCGGCTCGACCTCGGCAACTCGCTGGTGGACGGGCAGCCGGTGCAGCGCAGCATCGCCGAGCGGCTGCCGCGCACGCTGGAGCTCGTCGTCGTCGCGACGCTGCTGGCGACGCTGGTCGCCATTCCGCTCGGGGTGGCGGCGGCGCTGACGCGCAACCGCGCGCCGGACTGGCTCCTCTCGGGGCTGGCCGCGCTGGGCATCTCGGTGCCGGTGTTCGTCACGGGCACGCTGCTCGTGCTGCTGTTCGGCGTCGTGCTGCGCTGGCTGCCGACCCAGGGGTACGTCGATCCGTTCGAGAGCCCCGGCGGGCACCTCCAGCGGCTGGTGATGCCGGCGCTGGTGCTCGCCTTCGGGCTCGGGGCGACGATCACGCGGATGACGCGTTCGTCGGTGCTGGAGGTGCTCTACCAGGACTTCGTCCGCACGGCCCGGGCGAAGGGCGCGGCCGAGCGCCAGGTCATCGTCCGGCACGTCCTGCGCAACTCGCTCGTGCCGGTGGTGACGGTGATCGGCATCCAGGTGGGGACGCTGATCGGCGGCACCGTCCTGGTCGAGTACGTCTTCAACTGGCCCGGCCTGAGCACGCTGCTGGTCACGGCGATCAACCGCCGCGACTACCCGACCGTCCAGGGCGTCGTCCTGGTCGCGGCGACGCTCCTCATCCTGATCAATCTCGCGGTGGATTTGCTGTATGGCTACCTCGACCCGCGGATCCGCTACGCCTAGCCTCGACCCGGCGGCCCGGCCGCGCACCGGTTGGGGTGCCAGCGTCAGGGTGCTGGCCGACCCGCGGCTCCTGGCCGGGGTCGCCGTGTACCTGCTGCTGGTCGTGATGGCGCTGTTCGCGCCGGTGCTCGCGCCGCACGACCCCCTCGCCATCGACCCGCGCAACACGCTCAAGGGCACGCAGCCGGGCCACCCGCTCGGCACCGACGAGTTCGGCCGCGACGTGCTCAGCCGGCTCATCTACGGCGCTCGGCCGACGATGGCCGTCTCGACCGGGGCAACCGGGCTGGCGCTGGTCGCGGGCGCGCTGCTGGGGCTGGTGGCGGGGTTCTACCGCGGCGGCGCCGAGGCGGTGATCATGCGGGCGGTGGATACGCTGCTCTCCTTCCCGCCGATCCTGCTGGCGATGATGGTGGTCGGGTTCCTCGGGCCGGGCGTGCGCAACCTGATCCTGGTGATCGGCGTGCTGTTCGTGCCGACGTTCGCCCGGCTCGCCTTCGCCGAGACGCTGCGGGTCAAGGAGCTGGAGTACGTCGCGGCGGCGCGGGCGCTGGGCGGCACGGACCGCCGGCTGCTGCTGCGCCACATCCTGCCCAACATCACCGCGCCGCTGATCGTCCAGGTGAGCCTGTCGATGGCGGCGGCGATCCTGCTCGAGTCGGGGCTGAGCTTCCTCGGCCTCGGGGTGGTGCCGCCGGAGCCGTCGTGGGGCCTGACGATCGGCGCGGCCCGCGGCTACATGGCCCAGGCGCCGACCTACGTGCTCTGGCCGTCGCTCCTGATCGCCGGCACGATCCTGGCGATCAACGTCGGGGGCGACGCGCTGCGCGACCTGCTCGACCCGCGCCTGCGCCGCTGACGCTCCTAGCTTCCCAGCGCCCATCCGCGCTGCTCGCCGCTCAGGTGCCCAGGTGCGTGCGGATGACGGGGTCGAGGAAGTAGATGACGAAGACGGCCGCGAATACAGCCATGAGCGGGTGGACGGGCCGGCCGCGCACCAGCCGCAGGAAGACGTAGAAGATGAACCCGGCGCCGATCCCGTTGGTGATCGAGTAGGTGAGCGGCATGACCGCCATCGTGAGCAGCGCCGGCAGGCCCACCTCGACATCAGCCCAGTCGATCCCCTCGCCCATCACCTGCATCATCAGGTAGCCCACGATGATGAGCGCCGGGGCGGTTGCCTCCTTGGGCACCATGCCCACGATCGGGCTGAACGGCAGGGCCAGCAGGAAGAGCAGGCCCACCACCACGCTCACCAGCCCTGTCCGGCCGCCCACGCCGACCCCGGCCGCCGACTCGATGTAGGTCGTGACCGAGGAGGCGCTGAAGGCACCGCCGATCACCGCCGCCAGCGAGTCGGCCAGCAGTGGCCGGTCCACCCGCTCGAACCGGCCCTGCGCGTCGATGTAGCCTGCCTCCTGGCCGACTGCGATCAGTGTGCCGACCGTGTCGAAGAAGTCGGAGAGCATCAGCGAGACGATGACTAGGATCGCCGTAACCGGCGCCAGCTTGCGGAAGATGCCGAGCACGTCGAACTGCCCGATCAGCGAGAAATCCGGCGCGCTCACCGGGCTCGCCGGCAGCACCGCCACCCCGGGCGTGGTGAACGCCCGAAGCCCGGTCGCGTAGTTGAGCGCGGTCGCCAGCGCCGTCGCGGCCAGGATCCCGAGCAGGAGCGCCGTCTTGACGCCGCGGGCCACCAGGCAGAGCGTGAACAGCAGCCCCAGCACCGCCACCAGCACCGGCACGCCGGTCAGCTCCCCTAACGTCAGCGGCACGCCCGGCGGCCCCTGGCGCACGAAGCCGGCCTGGTAGAGGCCGATGAACAGGATGAACCAGCCGATGCCGACGCCGATCGCGCGCTTGAGCGCCAGCGGCACGGCGTTGAACACCGCCTCGCGCACGCCGGTCAGCACGAGCACGGTGATGATCAGCCCCTCGATTACCACCACCCCCATCGCGGCCGGCCAGGCGAGGTCGAGCGTGCCCACGAGCTGGAAGGCGACGACGGCGTTGAGCCCCATGCCGGGCGCCAGCGCGAACGCCCGGTTCGTGTAGAGCCCCATGACGATGCAGGACAGCGCCGCTGCCAAGCAGGTCGAGGTCGCCACCGCCGCGAACGGGAGCCCGCGCCCCTCGAGCCCCTGGACACCGCTGAAGCCGAGAATGCCGGGGTTGACGAAGATGATGTAGGCCATCACGAGGAAGGTGGTGACCCCGGCCAGGACCTCGGTTCCCACCCGCTCGCGCGGTACCGCCAGGTTCCAGAAGCGGATCGTGCCCGTCGCGCGCACGGACGCCGTCGTCATCGCCATGCCTGCCTCCACCTCGAGCACTGTGGTGGGGTGGTCGCGGTCGGTCAGCCGTCCCTCGACGGACGGCTCCGTCCCACCCGCCAGATCCCTGATGGCGTGGCCGCGCACCCTGCCACCCGGCGTGGCGCAGGTCGCGCGCTTGCCCGGTCAGATGCCGCCGGCTGGCGGCCCGGCTACAGGTGCTCCTTGATCCAGCCGGGCGGGTCGCTCGCCGGGAACGATTCCTCGGAGGCCTCGAGCACCTCGTCGAGCGCTTCCTCGGCGTCCGACCCAATCGGCCCCTCGGCAGTCTCGGCCGGAACGGCGCCCGACCCGCCCGCGGCCTCGCCCGGCTGAACTGCCGACCCCCGCTGCTCGCGGCAGTTGTCTCGGTCCGTGTCCATGCCCATGTCCATGTCGCGTTCCCCGCCAGCTCCGCGCTGGGCGCGCATGGCACTATGCGCCGCCGCCTGCCCGCTGTCAAGCTGCACTCGCAGATGGTCGAGGATGGTCAAACCCTGCCGCCCGCCAAGCGGCGTGGGCGGACCCCCGGCAGCCGGCTGAGTCGGGGTGGGGCAAGACTTTTGCCGGGGCCACCTCTGCATTCTGGCTGCCTGCCCGCTGGACAGCCGCCGGAAAATGAGTACTATGCTCGGCAACCAGGGCGGCACCCGCCGACGAACAGCAACCCGGGGAAAGCGAGGATGGAGCGATACGATCCGGTTCGGCTTGAACTCTGGCGCCTGGGCGAGCTCTACGGCCGCAGTCGCGCGGCGCTCGCGCGTTACCTCGAACAGGCGCGCCTCACCCGCGAGGCCGATGCCCGCTACCTGCGCGCCGAGACGCTCAGCCACGTCGACGACATGCAGGAGGCGTTCGTCTGGAGCACGCGGGCGGAGGGTGTCGCCCGCGACGAGCTCGAATACCTCGTCGAGGCGGCCCCCCACGAGTTCGACCTACCACCGTTTCCCCGCGCGGTCGGCCCGGCGCGCGACCTGCGCGCGCCCGATCCGCGCAAGACGCAGGCCCTGCGCCACGCCATCGTCGTCTTCAGCCTTACCCCGCGCCTGCCCGAAAGCTCGGTGACGGCACCCCTCGGCCGGCGCTCCTACCGCGACATCGCCCCGCCGCGCGGCCCGGCCGCGCTCCTCGACCGCCTCGACGAGCTCGAGGAGACGGTCACCCGCGTCCTCGAGAGCCGCGCAGTCGACGAGCCGCCGCTGCGCCGCACCTACGCCTTCTTCGAGACCGGCCACTGGCTCTTCATGCAGCACGCCGCCGGCTCCGGCCGCTCACCCGGCCCCGCGCCCGACTGACAGCCGCTCGCCCCGCTCACCGCGCCCTGGTAGCCCCGACGGTCCCACCGCCCGCGGCTGGGCGAACGTCTTCAGGGCGGCGTTCCGCCTGCCGCGCTCGCCTGGGCGGAGGGGTACCAGCGGCTCTACGCCAACGAGGTAGAGCCCGCGTGCCGCCCTCGCCTGGGCGGAGGACTCGCGCCTGGGGCAGGCGCACGGGCTGGACCCCGAGCCGCGGTGGCTGCCCTGCGCGCTGTATCTCAGCGCGGGAAAAGAGCAGGGGTACACGGTTCGGCGGCTGCTCGGCGCGAGCGGGGCGGGTGGCGGTGCTGCGGATGAAGTACGCAGCGGTGCACCGTTTCGCGCTCCTGGGTTGGAGTGCAAAACAGGCTCTAGGTGCGCAGGCGCGGGTCGAGCGCGTCGCGCAGCCCGTCGCCCAGCAGGTTGATCGCCAGCACCGTCACCATGATCGCGAGACCCGGGAAGGTCGAGAGCCACCAGGCGTCGCGGATGTAGGTGCGCCCGGTCGAGAGCATGGCGCCCCACTCGGGCGTCGGCGGCTGCGCGCCCAGCCCCATGAACGACAATCCGGCGGCCGCCAGCATCGCCCCGGCCACGCCCAGCGTCATCAGCACGATCACCGGCGCGACCACGTTGGGCAGGATGTGGCGCACGATAATGCGCGCGTTGCCGGCGCCCAGTGTCCGCGCCGCCTCCACGTACAGGTTCTGCTTTGCCTGGAGCGTCGTTCCGCGCGTCACCCGCGCGTAGGTCGGGATGCCGGCGATCCCCACCGCGATCATCACGTTGTTGAGCCCAGGACCCAGCACCGCCACGATCGCGATCGCCAGCAGGATGCCGGGGAAGGCGAGCATGAGGTCGACCAGGCGCATGAGCGCGGTTTCGGCCAGCCCGCCGAAGTAGCCCGCGATCAGGCCGATCAGCACGCCGATCCCGGCCGCGATCCCGACCGAGATCGCGCCGACCGTAAGCGAGATGCGCGAGCCGAAGATGACGCGGCTGAGCACGTCGCGCCCCAACTCGTCGGTGCCGAAGGGGAACTGCGCGCCCGGCTCGGTGAAGCGTGGCGCGCGCGCCGGCCGCAGCGGGTCGTGCGGCGCGAGCTGCTGGGCGAAGACCGCCATGAGGACGAGCAGGAGCAGGACGAGCGCGGCAAGCAGGGGCAGCAGCAGCGCCAGCGCGGGGAGCAGGCTGAGCGCGAGCGGTCCGAGACGGCCTGACCGCACGGTGTTCCCTCTCCACCACGTCACCACGACCGCCGACATCCACGAGGCGAAGCGTCAGGGGAAGCTCGGCATCGTCTTCCACTTCCAGAATACCGACCCCTTCGGCGACAACCTCGACCTGGTCGAGGCGTTCCACCGGCTCGGCCTGCACATGGTCCAGCTCACCTACAACCGCCGCAATCGTGTCGGGGATGGCTGCGCCGAGCGCACCGACGCCGGGCTCTCCCACTTCGGCCTCGAGCTGGTGCGTGAGCTTAACCGGCTCGGCATCGTGGTCGACTGCACCCACACCGGCCGGCAGACGACGCTCGACGCGATCGAGGCCAGCACGCGCCCGCCCGTCTTCTCCCACGCGAACGCGCTCGCGCTCTGCCGCGCCCGCCGCAACATCGACGTCGAGCAGATGCGCGCTGTGGCCGCGAAGGACGGGCTGGTTGGCATCGTCGGATTCCCGGCGTTCGTCAAGGCGGGGCCGAACCCCACGCTCGACGACCTGCTCGACCATATCGACTACATGCGCGACCGGATCGGCGTCGACCACATCGGCATCGGGCTCGACTACTACGGCACCGGCTCACCGGCCGCCTACGCGGAGGCGATCCGGCGCGGCCTCTGGCGCGCCGACGAGTACCCTGCGCCGCCGCACCACTATCCCGCCGGCATCGAAGATGCCTCCCGGCTGCCGAATATCACGCTTGGCCTGCTGCGCCGCGGCTACCGCGAGGACGACGTCCTGAAGATCCTCGGCGGCAACTGGCTGCGCGTCTTCCGCGACAACTGGGACGCCTAGAGCCGATTCGGCCACCTGGACCCACCGATCAGACAACCTGATCAGGGAAGGATCGGGAGGAGCCGTTCAGTCATGTCCCCCGCCCGCCGTGGGACTCGGCGGAGTACTTGACGACCGAGACCTCTTCCACGGTGATGAGCCCATCCCTAACCAGATCCTGCAGGAGCGGGAGCACCCGCTCGACCCGGCTCGGCTGGTCCACCCACTCGATCACGACGGGCAGGTCCATCGACAGGATCTCCTGCACAGTCGAGCGCAGCCGACTGCTTTTGCCGAAGCCGGCGATCCCGCGGAAGGCGGTCGCCCCGGCGCAGCCCTCCCGGCGCAGCGTTTCCAGGATGACGCGCTCCAGGGAGCCGCCGTGGGGCGCGCGGTCCGCTTCACCCAGGTAGAACCGGACCCGCTGGGCTTTGCCGACGATCTCCATCACCTTCTCCTTCCGTGCTAGATCCACCGCGCCAACCAGACGCCCGCCAGCACGCCGATGAAGCCGAGCACCACGCTCCCGACAGCGTAGAGCACCGCAGCGCGCAGCTCACTCTGCTCGACGAGGACGAAGAGCTCCCACGAGAAGGTCGAGAACGTGGTGTAGGCGCCGAGGAAACCAGTCACGAACACAAGCCGCCAGCGGGGATCGATCGCCCCGCGCCCGGTAGCCAGCTCCAGAACGAAGCCGATGACGAGGCTGCCGGTAACGTTGATGAGGAACGTTGGCCAGGGGAAGAGGCCGTTCACCCTATCACTCATCCAGGTGGCGAGGGCGAAGCGGACACTGGCCCCAATGAAGCCGCCCAGACCGACGCCGAGCACAGCCTGCAGGTTCATGCAGACCTCCAACCGTGCCCGAGGCCACGAAAAAGGCTTCTACCTCGGGCGAGTGATCCAGGTAGAAGCCATCAGCCAGTAGGGCGGCGGTTTGATCCGTCGAGGGATCGCGCGGGCCTCATCGCGCGTGCCGTGCTACCTCAACAATATAGCCGCCTGCAGCGATTCGTGCTCGCCGAGCGCCTCAATCAACGCACGTAGGGCCGGAGGCTGTGCGTGCGACGTCCTCTAACCGCGCCGGCGCGACGTGACCGGTCCTCGTTACGCTGCGGCGATATCGGGCACGGGCAGCTTGAGCAGACCCAGCTTCTTGCGGAGCGAGAGCTTGGCGAAGGCGAACCGCTCCTCGGGGTCGATGTGGCTCGCCTTGAGGATCGGTACCAGCTCCGCGGGCGTCTCGAAGATCGCCAGCGTCACCGGCAGCCAACGGTCGAGCGTCGCCTGGATCACCTTCGCCTGGCGCGGATCAGCGAGCATCTGGTCGCGCAGGCAGCCGACGCCGAAGAGGACGTGGCGGCTCTCGTCGCGGGTGACCGCGGTGAAGCCGGCACGGAAGCCGGGCAGGAAGCCCATCAGGCGGAACGCCTGGAGCTGCGAGCGCTGGAAGGCGAGCGCGAGCGTGTTCTCGATGAGCAGGTGGTAGATCACCACGCCCTCCGTGAGGTTGTCGGGGTTGTGCGGGTCGCGATGGAGCTTGTGGTAGGCGCCCCAGAGCCCCTCGTCGAACAGCTCGCGGTAGGCGGGGCCGAGCCAGTCCTTGGTGCGGTTGAGCAGCTCCTCGCCGGGCACCTGGCCGAAGTTGAAGACGTCAGTGAACATGCGGTTGAAGAACGCGACATGGCGCGCCTCGTCCACGATCTGGGTCGTGAGGTAGAGGCGCTGGTCCTGGCGTGGGGCGGCCTCGGCGTAGGCGTGGAGGGTATCGGTGACCGCGACCTCGCCGTGGAGGAAGCCGATGAAGGTGCCGAGCCGACGCTCGACCTGCTCGGGCGAGAGCTGCTCCCACTGCTCCTTGTCGACCGACAGATCCAGCTCCTGAACGGTCCAGTGCTGGCGCTCCCAGCGGTCGTAGAGCTCCTTGGGCGTGGGCAGGCGCGTATCGTCGACGTCGATAGTGCCGAGTACCTCGTCGACCGGCACATCGCTCAGGCTGCGGACGTCGCTGATCGGTCTGGTCGTCATCGGTTCCACGTCCTCCGGAATCGTCCAAACGGTTGTCGCGTGCTACCGCTTATCGTAGCATCCCGCACCGCTAATGACGAGGGCCTCGGACACGCCGACGGCCGTAGTAGGGGCTTGCCGGGCGTGCGGGTGCAGCGTATAATGAAAGGGTGAGCGAATCGCCGAAGCCCCGATGCCGGGGCGCGGGGGAACCAACCGTTGGGGTGAATCGCCCGATCAGGGCGTAGGGCGAGCCCGTTCGCCCGAACCCGTCAGCTCACCTCGTAGGCGTAAAGGGCAACAGCGTCACCCGTGCGGGTGGCACTGTTGCCTTTTTCGTTGCCCGCAATGGGGCGGGTGGCGAGGTCGGCGGTGTCCGCAAGGGCGCGGGCACCGTGACCCGCGTTGTCCGCGAGGTCGCGGACCGCGGCTGGAACAACGGAGTTCTGGCGATGTCCCAGCTAGTTCAGTCCATCCTCCACACTCTTCAGTCCTACTCGATCTTCGAGAACTACTACACCTCCGTCGTCCGCGGTGGCCGGCCGGGCGTGCCGACTGCCGACGAGGCCCGGCGCGACCTCGAGCA
>JBHOQZ010000393.1:0-4596 GCA_042408635.1 Chloroflexota bacterium | reverse complement strand
TGCCGACGCGCTTCCCGGGCCTCGGGGCGACCCCGACCCCGGCGGCGCCGCAGCCCACCGCCTCGCCCGCGCCGAGCGCCCTGCCGCTGATCGCCCGCGACACCTTCGACGACGCGGCCACGGGCGTCCTCCCGAATCAGTCGAGCAACCCGACCCGCTACGAGCTGGGCTACCGCAACGGCGAGTACGTGATCCGCAAGCTCGACGCGAACTGGGACCGCCTGCCGTACGTCGCCCTCAAGGGAACCTACAGCGATGCGACCGTCGCGATCGACGTGCGCATGGTCGAGGGCCTGGGCAACGGCTACGTGGCGCTCGGCTGCCGCGAGGACGACAACGGCGCGCACTACCGCTTCGGCCTCAACCCGGCGACCGGCTTCTGGTGGCTCGATCGCTTCTCGGCGAACGACCGCAAGCGGCTCCTCTCAGGCGAGTACCCGAAGCTGGTGCGGCCGAGCGGCACCAACCACATGGAGCTGAGCTGCGTCGGCGCCACGATCAGCGCCAGCCTCAACGGCATGGAGCTGGGCGCCACCCGCGACGCCACGCTCAAGCAGGGCTTGATCTGGCTCGGCGCCGGCTCGTTCACGGACAGCCCGGCGGTGGTCGAGACGCGGTTCGACAACCTCGAGGCGCGGGGTGTGGCCGTGGCGGCCAAGGCGAGCCCGACCGCGACCGCCGCCCCCGCCAAGACCGTCACCGCCACCCCCGGCAGCCGGGTGCTGCTCAGCGACGACTTCGAGAATCCGTCGGCGGGCACGCTGCCCCGGCAGTCGACCGACCCGAAGCGCTACACCGCCGGCTACGACAAAGGCACCTACGTGCTGCGCAAGGAAGACCCGGAGTGGGACCACGTGCTCAGCGCGTACCTCCCCAGCACCTACACCGACACCGTGATCGCGGTCGACGCCCGCCTGGTGGGCGAGACCGAGGGGCGCTACGTCCACCTCGGCTGCCGCGACAGCCAGGTGGGCGGCTACCGGCTGAGCGTGGAGCCGGACGAGGGCGCCTTCTGGCTGGCCCGCTATGACATCGTGATGGGCTGGACGACGCTGTTGCCCTACCAGACCTCGCCGGCGGTGCGCACCGGCTCGGCCACCAACCGGATCGAGCTCGGCTGCGCCGGCGACACCCTCACCGCCCGCATCAACGGCACCCAGGTCGCGAGCGTGCGCGACACCACCTTCCCGGGGGGACGCCTCTGGATCGGCACCTGTAGCTGCGGGCTGGACGAGCCGGCCATCGTCGAGACCCGGTTCGACAACCTGATCGTCGAAGCACGGTAGAGAACAACCGCGTGAGCCGCCCATCGGGCGGGGGCGCGCGGCAACGAAGACGACGACACACCAAGCGGAGCCAGAGCGAGCGAAAGGACAGGAGGACACCACGATGGCACGGTTTCTCGTCACCAGCGGCCCGATGAACGGCCGGTCGATCCCGGTGAACGGCGAGATGGTGATCGGGCGCGACGCGACCCTCGCCCAGGCGACGCTCCCCGGCGACGACCTGATCAGCCGGCAGCACTTCCGGGTCAGCCCCGGTCCCGCCAACACCTGGACGCTCCACGACCTCGGCAGCGCCAACGGCACCTGGGTGATCTCCCCGCGCGGCGAGCGCAGCCGCATCAGCGGCGACTACGCGCTGCGCGACGGCGACCAGATCGAGGTCGGCTCGACCCGCCTCGTCTTCGCCGCCAACCCGCCGGCCACGGTCGTCCGGCAGCCGGCCGCGGGCGCGCCCCCGAAGCGGCGCTCGCGCTTCCCCTACGCGCCGGTGGCGCTGCTGGGCATCGGCGGCCTGCTGATCGCCCTGATTGCCGGGCTCGGTCTGGGCAACTCGGTCGCCAACCAGTGCGGCGAGCGCGAGGCGGTCGACCGGATCCGCCGCTCGACGGTGATGGTGGTGCGCCTCGACGAGCAGGGCAACGTCGGCGGCTCGGGCACCGGCTTCGTCCTCACCCAGGACGGCTACATCCTGACCAACCGCCACGTCGCGATCGACGAGCGCACCCGCCGCGCGCCGGCCTCGCACGCGGTGCTCTTCCCCGGCAAGGAGCGCGAGCTGCCTGCCAAGCTGATCGCCTACGACCCGGTGGTCGACCTGGCGCTGCTCAAGGCCGAGGGCGTGCCGAACCTGACGCCGATCACCTGGGCGAAGTCGGCAGCGCTGCGCGAGGGCGACACGGTGGTCGCGGCCGGTTACCCCCTCGCCCTGAGCGACCGGCGCCTGGCCGGCGGCGACATGACCTTCACCTTCGGCCGGCTCTCCGCCCATCGCGTCTTCGAGGGCGCCGAGTTCCTCCAGCACGACTCCGAGGTCAACCCCGGCAACAGCGGTGGGCCGCTGGTGAACCGCTGCGGCGAGGTGGTCGGCGTCAACACCCAGGTGGCATTCGTCCCCGGCGGCCAGAGCCGCGCCCCCGGCATCAACTTCGCCATCGCCCAGAGCGTCGCCCAGAACAAGGCGCAGCAGTGGCTGCCGCTGCGGTAGCCGACACCAGCGCCACCCGGCTGCGGCCGCACCCCGGGGTGCCCGACGGCCGCAGCCGGCAGCTCGCAGCCCCCAACCCCACACCGCCCACGGCCGGCCCCACCACCACGAAAGGAGCGCGACGATGACGACCTTCACCCTCGGCCTCCGCACGGACGCCGGCCGGCACCGCGACCACAACGAGGACAGCATCTTCGCCGGCCCGCTGCCGGTTGCCGCCGCCGAGCCCTGGCACCTGCTGGCGGTGGCGGACGGGGTCGGCGGCCATCAGCTCGGCGAGTGGGCGAGCGGGCAGGCGATCACGACGCTGGTCGAGGAGCTCGCCCGCTGGGACGGCACCGGCGACCCCCGCGACGCGCTCCGCTCGGCGTTCACGGCGGCCAACGCGGTGGTGCGCACCGGCAATGAGGCCGCCGCGGCCGATGGGCGCAGCGCCGCCGCCTCGACCCTGGTGGCCGCGCTGGTGCAGGGCGAGCGCTTCTGGTGGGCCAACGTCGGCGACAGCCGCGCCTACCGGATCGGCGGCGGGCAGATCGAGCAGATCACGCGCGACCATTCCTGGCTGGCAGAGGCGGTCGCGAGCGGGCGGATCTCCGAGGCCGAGGCGGCCGAGAGCGAGTACCGCCACGTCATCACCCGCAGCATCGGCGGTGACCGCACCGTCGAGGTGGACGTCGACGGTCCGCTGCCACTCGAGGCGGGCGAGGCGCTCCTGCTGTGCAGCGACGGCCTCTACGAGCAGGTCGAGGCGGCCGAGCTGCTGGAGACGGTGAGCATGCTCGCCCCCGACTGGGCGGCGGAGCGGCTGATCGAGCTGGGCAACGAGCGCGGCTCGCCCGACAACCTGAGCGTGGTCATCGGCGCGCGGCCGGTCACCGCCACAACGATCAGCACCGCCGAGCGGCCGCAAGCCGCGACGGGTGCGGCAGCGGGCGCGGCGGGAGGCGGTCGCCGCCTCCCGAGACCAGGCCCGCGCGGCTCGCGCCGCCGGCTCGCCCTCGCCCTGGTGCTCGCGCTCGTGCTCACCGCCTGCGTGGTCGGCGCCACCCGCCTGTTCAACACGCTGCCGGCGCCACCGCCCGAGGTGGTCGATCCTATGAGTTGGATTTCGTGGTTCATTTCGTCCGAGGAGGCGCAACTGTGGCGACTGAGACTGTCCTGATCCGCAAGGAGCTGCCGACCTACGCCTACCTGATCGTGGCGCGCGGCCGCCAGGCCGGCACGATCTTCCAACTGCGGCCCGATGTGACGACGGTGGGGCGCGGCCCCGAAAACGACCTGCGCCTGGAAGACCCGGCGGTGTCGACGCGGCACCTGCGCATCCGCTGCGACGACGGCAAGCGCTTCACCCTGATCGACCAGGGCACGCCCAACGGCACCCGCATCAACGGCCGGCAGGACCAGCAGTGCGTGCTCGACCACAACGACGTGATCCACCTGGGCGACACGACCCTCGTGTTCAAGCAGGTCGCGGCGGCGCCGATCCGGCGGTAGGTCCGTCGGCAGGTTTGCCGTCGGCGGGCTGAAGCCCGCGCGAAGAGACGACGGGCCGGCTGAAGCCGGGACGCGGTGCAGCGCACCCCGACAGTAGCGTGGCGCGGTACGCAGAAGGAGTAAGATGATGGATCTCGCGGCGATGAACCCGATCCTCCGGCTGGGGATCTTCGGCGGACTGTTCCTCTCCCTCACGGCCGTGGCGGCCTGGCTGATCCTGGCCGAGGAGGCCCAGCGCTCCCTCGTCCACGCGCTGATCGCCGGCACAGGCGTCGTGCTCAGCCTCCCGGCGCTCGTCGTGAGCCTGCTGAGCCTCGACGGCGAGCGCGGCGTGGCGCTCCTGCCGGCCACCGGCGTCCTGGCGCTCTTCGGCTTCCTCACCACCGCGGCGGCGGTCGGCCACTACCTCCGGCGTGCCACCGAGGAGGGCACGGTGACCACGTCGGTCGGCACCGGCGCCCACCCGGGGGGTACCCGGCTCGGCTTCGCGGGTGCGGCGGTCGGCGCCGCCCCTGGGGGAGCCGGTGCGACCCGGATCGAGGGTGTATCGACGCCCACCCGCCTCGACGTGCCCGACCGGCACGCGGCGGTAGAAGGCGGCGAGCGCGCCGA
>JBHOQZ010000391.1:0-10657 GCA_042408635.1 Chloroflexota bacterium | reverse complement strand
GGCGGAAGCCGCGGTGGCGCCAGCCGAGCGTGCGCTGGCCGAGGCCGAGACCCGGCTGGCTCCGTTGCGCGCGCGCCTCGACCGCCTGACTCACGACCGCGCGGCGCGGCGCTCGGCGCTGCAGGCAGCCTCGGCGCGGCTGCGCGAGGCCGAGGCGGCAGCGATCGAGGCGGAAGGTGTGCTCCGCTGGGCGCGCGGGGAGCGCGACGCGCTCGAAGCGGCGATGCTGGGGGATCTGCCGATGCTGGCGGGCGAGGAGGATCCGCGCGCCGCCCTCCAGCGGCTGGCGGGCGAGCGTCCGTTGCCGGAGGAAGGTCGGGCGCGGCGTCAGCTCGAAGCGGCGCGGGCGCGCCTGCGGACGCTGGCCGGCGTCGACCCGGAGGTCGTGCGCGAGTACGAGGAGGTACGCGGGCGACGCGACTTCCTGGCAGCGCAGCTCGAGGACTTGCGGCGCGGTGCGGATTCGCTGCGCGAGGGGATGGACCAGTTGCGCGCGGTCGGCCAGCGCCGGTTCGGCGAGGCGTTCGACGCGATCGCCAGCGCGTTCGAGCGCCACTTCCGCGCGCTCTTCGGCGGCGGTCGGGCGCAACTCGCACTCACCGAGCCGGGCGACCCGGCCGCGACCGGCATCGAGATCGTGGCGCAACCGCCGGGCAAGCGGGCGCAGCCGCTGTCGCTCCTCTCCGGCGGCGAGCGGGCGCTGACCGCCACCGCGCTCATCTTCGCGATGCTGACGGTGAACCCGATCCCGTTCTGCGTGCTCGACGAGGTCGACGCGGCGCTCGACGAGGCGAATGTGCGGCGCTTCCTCGACGTGCTGCGGTCGCTCTCGGCCCAGACCCAGTTCATCCTGGTGACCCACAACCGGGCGACCATGGAGGCCGCGGGCGCGCTCTACGGCGTGACGATGGGGCGCGACGGCGCCTCCCAGGTCGTGTCGCTGCGCGTGGCCGACCTGCCCGCGCCGGACGGCCGGCTGGCCGCGGACTGAAGCCCCGTCCGCGGTGCGGTGCACGCTGGGCCCGGGAGCCCTCAACGCCGCCTTGCTCGCGGCGAGCTGCGCCCCGCGTTGTCAGCCATGCAGCCCGAGCGTCCAGCGTGGAAGGCGCCCTGCGTCCCTCGGCGCCTATCAGGCAAGAAGGCTGCGGGTTCGGGCGCGGGGCGGCGCGGGGATCGGGAGCGGCGGGAGCGAGACGATGGCGCTACTGGGCCAGGAGCTCGAAGTCGATGCGGTCGGAGCGGCGCAGCACCTCGGCGAGGAGGTGGCGGAGCGCGGTGGCGCGGCGCCGGCCGAGCGC
This sequence comes from Chloroflexota bacterium, assembly GCA_042408635.1. Taxonomy (GTDB): domain Bacteria; phylum Chloroflexota; class UBA6077; order FW602-bin22; family JBHOQZ01; genus JBHOQZ01. The sequence goes on along the minus strand of JBHOQZ010000391.1, from coordinate 9,359 downwards.
CAGACCGATGGCGGAGCCGAGCAGGAGGCCGGCGACGCCGCCGAGAGCGATGCCGACGGCGAAGAGGCGGGCGGCGTCCCCGCCCCAGGTATCCTCAACGTCGAGCGCGTCCACGCGGTCCCTCCCCGAGGCGTCGTCTTGTGGCTACTGAACGCGCAGCACGGGCTGTGCCTCGGCCCAGAGGCGCTCGAGACGGTAGTAGTCGCGCTCCGCCAGCGAGAAGAGATGGACGATCACCGAGCCGAAATCCATGAGGATCCAGCCGGACTCGGCGGTGCCCTCGGTCTGGAGCGGGCGCACCCCCTCGCGCCGGAGCGTGTCGCGCAGATCCTCTTCGAGCGCGCGCAACTGCCGCTCCGACGTGCCAGTGCAGATGACGAAGTAGTCGGCGATGGTCGTGTAGGCGCGGATGTCGAGCAGGATGATGTCTTCGGCCTTCTTGTCGGCCAGCAGGTCGACCAGCCGGCGCCCAAGTTCCAGCGGTGTCAGCTTCACTCCTCCGTACGCCGATCATACCACCAACCCGGTGCCCCAACAACTTGCGGTGGCGCGTCGTAGTGCTACAATACTCTTGTCCCCGCGATCCGGGTGGCGTATACTCGACGCGACAGAGATGAGCAGCGCGAGCGGGAGAGCTCGACGGGAGGTCAGGCGTGAAGCTCGTTTGTCAACAGGAAACGCTGGCGAAGTGGCTGTCGATCGTCTCGCGCGCGGTGCCGAGCAAGTCGACCCTGCCCGTGCTGAGCAACATCCTGCTCGCCACCGAGGATGGGCAGCTCAAGCTGGCCGCGACCAACCTCGAAGTGGCAATCACCACCTGGCTGAGCGCCAAGATCGAGGACGAGGGCGCCATCACCGTGCCGGCCCGCCTGCTGACCGAGTTCGTCAACTCGCTGCCCCCCGACCGCATCGAGATGGAGCTGTCGGAGCGCACGCGCACGCTCCACCTGCTCTGCGCGCGGGCCGAGGCGAACATCAAGGGGATCGACGCCGAGGAGTTCCCGCCGATCCCCCGCGTCAGCGACCGCCCCACGACCGAGATCGACGCCCAGCTCCTGCGCGAGGCGGTCCAGTACGTCGCCTTCGCGGCCGCACAGGACGACATCCGCCCGGTGCTGACCGGCGTGCTGCTCAGCTTCCAGGACAACACGCTCACCGCGGCAGCGGCAGACGGCTTCCGGCTGGCGGTGAAGAAGGTCGACCTCGCCTCCCCGGTCGAGGGGAAGGTCGACGTGATCGTGCCGGCCAGGACGCTGAGCGAGCTGGCGCGCATCCTCGACGACGACGAGGCGAAGGTCGAGGTGACGATCACGCCGAACAAGAGCCAGATCATGTTCCACATGGCGAACGTGAACCTGGTCTCGAAGCTGGTCGAGGGCAACTTCCCGAACTATCAGCAGATCATCCCGCAGCGCCCGGGCGCGACGCGCGTGATGGTCAATGCGGGCGAGTTCCTGCGCGCCACCAAGCGCGCCTCGTTCTTCGCGCGCGAGTCCGCCAACGCGGTCAAGCTGGGCGTCACCCCCGGCGACGATCTCGGTCCCGGCCGGCTCACGGTGACGGCCACGGCGGCCGAGGTAGGCGACAACCACACCGAGCTCGACGCGATCGTCGAGGGCAACGCCGCCCAGATCTCGTTCAACGCCAAGTACCTCAGCGACGTGCTGGGCGTGCTCGGCTCGGGCCAGATCGCGCTCGAGGTCGCCAGCCCCTCCAGCCCGGGCGTCATCCGCCCCACCGCCAGCGACGACTACACCCACGTCATCATGCCGATGCACCTCGCCCGCTGACGCGGCGGCCGAGACGCGCCCAACGACTCCTCACAGCCGATCGGGGGCGGGTGTCCGCCGTCAAGTATCGGCATCAGACCCCCGGGTCGCTCCCGGTCGAGCGCGCCGGGGTACCCGAGGCATCTGCCAGCGCCACGGTTAGCGCCGCCCGCTCCACCGGAAGTTCGCGCGTCCACGTCGATGGGTCAGGTCGGGTGAGGGCGGCGAGGATCAGCCATGGCGCAGCCGACGCAGGAGCGCCTTGACGAACTCGCCGGCAAGGCGCGGATCGGGACGGCTGGCATGGCGCAGCAGTCCGAAGGTGGCGTCGAGGGCGCGGAGCATCGAGTAGACGCGACCATAGGCGCGATTGACCTGGAGGTCGCTCCAGCCGCGGGCGGGCGCGCGCGGCCGGGCGGGGTTGGCTGCCACCTGCGCGACGATCGTGCGCGCGCGGTGCAGGTAGGTGTGGTGGGCGAGCACCAGCTCGTGGCCGGACGCGGCGACGCGGGCGCGGGCCGCTGGATCGGCGAGGTAGGCAGTAGTGCGGTCGATCAGCTCAGCCTCATCGGCGTACGTGATCAGGTGCTCTCCATCGGCAAAGAGGTCGAGCAGCCCGTTGCCGATGCGATCGGTCAGCAGGGGGCGCCCGCACCCTAGCGCCTCGAACACCCGCATGTTGAGATCGCCGGCGATGCTGCAATTGAACACGAGGCGCGAGCGCGCATAGAGGTCCGCCATCGCGTCGGGCGCGTAGCGGCGCCGATAGTCGTTGAGGCGAAAACGGGCCTCGAGCGCCTGCAGGAGCGCCCGTCGCCGGCCGTAGCGCGGCCCGGTCGAGCCCACGAACCCGACGTCGAACTCCTCCGGGGCGCCCGGAACGGGGTGGTGGACGTCCGGGTCGCACGCTAGGGGCAGCCAGGCGGCCGGCGTCTCCGGCCGGTGGTAGTCGGCGAGGTAGTCGCGCTGGGCGACGAAGAGGTGGTCGAAGAACGCGGCCTGGGCCCGGCGCAGCTTCGGGCCGAAGTGAACGTCGATCAGGTAGGCGGCGGTCGGGATCGGCAACCGCTCGACCCCGCGCGGAAAGCTGAACACGCTGCCCGAGTCGACCCAGAGGTACAGCTCCGGTTTCGGCTCGAGCCCGGCAACCAGCCGCTCGAGATCCACATCGATCGGATAACCTGGCCGCGTACCGTCGGTCGTCCCCACGAAGGTGACACGGTGCTCGCGCGCCAGCGCCCGCTCCAGGTAGTCACCGGTCGTGCCCCGGTGGTAGCCATAGGCAAGCAGGATGTGCATCGGCGCAGCTTAGCAGAGGCTGGCCGTCACCGGTCGAGCGCCGCCGCGGGAGGCGATCAGCCGATGCGGCAGCGTCGGAAGAAGGCGCGCAGGTCGGCGGCGTAGGCGTCAGGCTGCTCGAGCGCGGCGAAGTGGCCCCCGGCCGGCAGCTCGGTCCAGTGGACGATCTCGAAGACGCGCTCGGCCAGGCTCCGCGGCGGGCGGATGATCTCGCGCGGGAAGTCGGCGTGGCCGGCGGGTACCAGCACGCGCGCCCCCTCTGGGATCGGCCACTCGGCGTGGTGACGCGCGTAGTAGGGCCAGAACGACGAGTTGATGGCGCCGGTCACCCAGTAGAGCATGACCGTCGTCAACAACTGATCCCTGGTGTAGCTGCGTTCGAGGTCGCCGCCGCAGTCGCTCCAGGTACGGTACTTCTCGACGATCCATGCCGCCAGTCCGACCGGCGAGTCGGTCAAGCCGTAGGCGAGCGTCTGAGGCTTCGTCCCCTGGATCAGCGCGTAGCCGCTCTCCTCGCGCGTCCAATGGCGCAGCTCCTCCAGGTAGCGCGCCTCCTCGGCGGTCGGACTGCTGGGCCAGGTCGGGTCGCGGCGGAGCGGCAGCAGCGTCAGGTGCAGCCCGTAGAGCAGCTCCGGGTGGGCGTAAGCGAGGCGAGCACCGATAAAGGAGCCCCAGTCGCCACCGGCTACCCCGAACCGGGAGAAGCCGAGCACGTCGCGCATCAACTGAGCGAACAGGTCCGCCATCTCCGGGAGGCTGAAGCGCCGCTGGTTCGGCTGGTAGGAGAAGGTGTAGCCCGGCAGGGACGGCGCGACGACGGTGAAGCTCTCCGCCGGATCTCCACCGAACCGGGCAGGGTCGGTCAGGCGCGGGATGAGCTCGGCGAACTCCCAGGCGGTGCTCGGCCAGCCGTGGAGGATGAGCAGGGGCAGCGGATTCGGCCCGGCGCCCGGCTCGTGAATGTAGTGGAGGTCGATCCCGCCCAGCGGCACCGTGAACTGGCGGAACCGGTTCAGCGCCGCCTCATGCGCCCGCCACTCGTAACCGTCGCGCCAGTAGGCAACCAGCTCGCGCAGGTAGGCCAGGCTGGTGCCCGTCTGCCAGCCCATGCCCGGCGCCTCGTCGGGCCAGCGCACCCGCGCCAGCCGCTCCGCCAGGTCGTCCAGCACCGGCTGCGCTACGTCGACCCGGAACGGCCGGGGTTCGCCCGCTGCTACCATCGTCGCTCCTCCTGACCGGACCCTGCCCCGGCCACCTGGCTGCCCCCACCCCGAGCGCCGGCCGGCGCACGTGACCCACGCTGGCTTTGCGCCCATCTCTGCGCTGCATTTTGCCGCAGGCGGCGAGTCACGGCCAGCGGGCGACGGCAAACGGCGCGCCACACTACGCCGCGACGGCGGGGCGGGGGCGGTGGAGGCTCAGACCAGGCAGCGGCCCTCGCGGGCGACGAGGCGCCCGTGTTTGACGACCAGGGCGCGCGGGGCGCGGGTGATCACCGCCTCGGCGACCGTTTCGCCCTCCACCACCACCAGGTCGGCCCGGCAACCGACCTCGAGACCGTAGCCGGCCAGGCCCAGCACGTCGGCGCCGCCGGTCGTCGCCATGGCGAGCGTCCAGGCGATCTCGTCGTCGCGGCGGAAGTTGCTGCGGTAGCTCAGGATCCACGCCCGCTCGAGCATGTCCGCGTTGCCGAACGGCCCCCAGGTGTCGCGCACGCAGTCCGAGCCCAAGAAGAGCCGGATCCCCTCCGCCACCAGCCGCGCTACCGGCGGGAAGGGGCGGTTGCCGGGTCCGTGGGTCATGATCGCGATGTCGTTCTCGCGCAGGAGCTCGATCGCCGAGCGGAGCTGCGCCTCGTCGGCCGAGCCGAGGCAGAAGGCGTGGCTGATCGCAACCCGCCCCCGCAGCCCGAGCACGCGCGTGCGCTCGGCGATCAGCTCGATCTGGAACAGCCCGAGCTCACCGGGGTCATGGAGGTGGATGTCGACGGGCACACCGTAGCGCCCCGCGAGGGCGAAGATCGCGTCGAGCGACCCGACCGGGTCGCGGTCGATCCCCGCCGGCTCGAGCCCGCCCACGACGTCGGCGCCCGCGCCCAGCGCCGCCTCGACCAGTTCAAGCGTGCCCGGCCGGATCAGCAAGCCGCTCGGCGGGAAGGCGACGACCTGGATGTCGACGAATGCGCGCAGCGCCTCCCGCGCGGCCAGCAGCCCCTCGACGTTGGCGAGGCCGCACTCGGTATCCACGTCGGCGTGCGAGCGGATGGCCGTCGTGCCCCGCGCGATCGCCTCGCGGGCGAGCCGCTCCGCCTGCACCTGCGGCGAGAGCCCGAGTTCGCGCCGCAGGCGCCGCTCGTTCTCGATCTTGTCGAGCAGCGTCGGCCCGGCCCGGTGCGGGTGCCGGGCAGGCCCCAGAGCGTCTTGTCCAGGTGCATGTGACCGTCGACCAGGCCGGGCAGGGCAATCCGGCCCCCGGCGTCGAGGACCTCCGCGCCGGGAGGCGCCGCGAGGCGCGGCTCCAGCGCCATGATCACCCCAGCCACCGCCAGCAGATCGATGGTCGGCCCCCCGAGTGGCCGAACCTACCGCAGTATGAGCGCGGATGGCATCCCCTCGCCTCCAATTGTTCATCGTCGCCGATAATGATACCGTCGAGCCCTCGCTCCACCTGGACCGTCTGATCGTCGAGGCCGCGCACAATCATCTGCTCCGCGCGGTGGGGCTGCTGCGGGTCCGGCGCACGATCCGCTCGTGAAGCTGCTTGGCCGGCTCGCTGCCGCCATGAGTGAGATACTCAACCAGGCCACCGACCACGTCGCGGTCGGCGAGGCGCTCACCCGCCGCGATCCGGTAGGCGCCGAAGCGGCGCTGCCCGTCCACATGGACAAGCTGGTGCAGCACACGGCGCCCCATCGGCTCCCCGCGGCACCAACCGCGCGGCACCACCGGCGGCCGGGCCGGTCCCCCGCCGGCCGGTAGGCGGGCCTGCACCGACCCATGACCCGGACCGGGGCGGTCCGGGCGGAACGACGACAGATTCCACGGCTCGCATCGGGCAGCGATAGCGAGGCGGCCCGGCCTTGATCGAGGGCGGGCCGCGGACCACGCGGGACCGACCGTGACGTTGAGGAGGCGACGCGATGTTCGGACGACGATCGACCGAGCCGACAAGGGTCTTCCGCCTGGCGGCGTTGATCCCGATGGTGCTGAGCGCGTTCACGCACGGGATTAGCCTCCACGCGTATCGGCATCATCAGCGGTCGGCATAGGAGCCTACCGGCTCCCGCGGGCGTCCGGCCAGCCGCGTCAGCCCGGAGCCCGCGCCACGAGCGGCGGACCGAGGAGCGCATCGGCGGTGCCGGCCCTCGGCGGATTGCGACCCGCTGCCGACCTGGGGAGCCGGAAGCGGGCCAGACTGCTAGAGTCTGGGTGGGGGCGGAGCCTCGTCGACCGGGGCCGCGCCGAGTGAGAGGGAGGAGACGATGGCGCCACGCAGCGTCGACACGACCGAACTGACCTGGCCCGAGGTGCGCGATGCGCTCGCCGAGGGCTACGACACGATCGTCATCGCGGCCGGCTCGACCGAGCAGCACGGGCCGCACCTGTCTGAGATGACCGATTCGCTGATCGGGGACCGCCTCGCCTGCGCCGTAGCGGAGCGGCTGCCGCGCACGCTCAAGGGCCCGACGATCACGATCGGCTGCTCCGAGCACCACATGGCGTTCGCGGGCTCGGTTACGCTCGCCACCGAGACCTTCATCGCGGTGGTGCGCGACGTGGCGTCCTCGCTGGCGCGCCACGGCTTCCGCACAATCGCTTTCATCCCCTCGCACGGCGGCAACTTCGCCCCGCTGGCCGAGGCGATGCGCCAGCTCGAGGGCAGGCTCCCCGGCGCCCGGGCGATCGCCTACACCGACCTCATCGGCTTCATCGACGTTTTGAACAAGGTCGCCAGCCGCTTCGGCGTCGCGCCCGAGGTCGCGGGCGCCCACGCCGGCGAGGCTGAAACCTCGCTCCACCTCTTGCTCCGGCCGGACCTCGTGCTGATGGAGCGCGCGGCGGCGGGCTACGTCGGGCCGTTCGACGAGGCGGTGAGCCGGCGCATCTTCACCCAGGGAATGCCGGCGCTCACGCCCAACGGGATCCTGGGCGACGCCCGCCCGGCCACGGCCGAGCACGGCCGCGCCTACTTCGAAGCAGTAGCAGACCACCTCGCGGGCTGGGTCGAGGCGAACCGGGGCGAACGGTAGCGCGCCCCGCGCCGGTTGGCGCGCCGGTCGACGACGGCGCCGCGCCCGTGCAGTACCATGGCGGTGCGTGGCCGCCATGCGGGTGCCGGACGGAGGCAGGCGGAGAGCGCCGCGTGGGTCACGACGGAGTGGGAGAGCAAAGGAGCAAGGCTGTCGTGCAACTGTTCAAAGTCGCGGACACGGACGCGGTCCGGGTCGACGAGGCGCGGCTGCGCGCGACCACCCAGGCGATCTTCGAGGCCGTGGGGGTGCCACCCGAGGACGCGGCGCTCGCCACCGATGTGCTGTTGCTGGCCGACCTGCGCGGCGTCGAGTCGCACGGCGTTTCGAATATGCTGCGGGTGTATGTGCGCCTCTACCGCGAGGGGGTTCTGAACCCGCGGCCGGAGTGGCGGGTCGTGCGCGAGAGCCCGGCGGGGGCGAACGTCTACGCCGACCGGGGCCTCGGCATCATCGTAGCACCGCGGGCGATGGAGATCGCGATCCAGAAGGCACGCCAGACCGGCGTTGGCATGGTGACCGTGCACCACGGCGGGCACGCGGGCATGATCGCCTACCACGCGATGATGCCGCTGCGGCACGACATGGTGGGCATGGCGACGACCGCCGCCGGGTCGCTGATGCTGCCCACCTTCGGGCGCGAGCCGCGCCTGGGCACTAACCCGATCGCCTTCGCCGCGCCGGCCGGGCAGGAGGCGCCTTTCGTCTTCGATGCCGCCACGACCGTCATCGCCGGCAACCAGATCACCGCCGCCCGCCGCCTCGGCAAGCTCCTGCCGCCCGGCGTCATCGCCGACCCAGAGGGCACGCCGATCATGGAGCCGAGCCAGCCGCCCGACGAGTACCGCCTCATGCTGCCGCTCGGCTCGACCCGCGCCGCCGGCTCGCACAAGGGCTACGGGCTCGCCTGCATCGTCGAGATCCTGGGTAGCCTCCTCTCGGGCGTGCGCTGCATCGCGCTCACCGGCCGACACGTCGCCAACGAGTTCGTGTGCGCGATCGACGTCAACGCCTTCTGCGATGTCGCCGACTTCAAGCGCAACATGGACGACTTCTTGCGGGAGCTGCGCACAACTCCGCCCGCGCCCGGCCACGACCGGGTCTACTACGCGGGCTTGCTGGAGGCCGAGACCGAGGCCGATCGGCGCCGCAACGGCATCCCGCTCCATCGCGAGGTGCTGGCCTGGTTTGATGCGATCTGCGACGAGCTCGGCGTCACCCCGCGGCTCGAGGTGGCCTGACGGCGCGCCCGTCTGCCTCCGACCGGCTCCTTGCGCGCAGTGTAGCCCCGGCTGCGCCCCGGCGCAACCGCTGGAGGGAGAACGATGCACCGCCAGGCAGCAACGACCCAGCGCGGAGGCACCCGAGACCGGCTAGCCCCGAAGGGCGCCATGCCCGCCGTCCTCGATTGGGGCGCGCCACCCCGTTTCGCGGGGCTGGGGGAGGGCACTGCGCGAGCAGGTGGCGCTCACCCAGGCGCTCTACCTCCTGATCACCGGGATCTGGCCCCTCATCGACGACGGCACATTCCAGCTCGTCAGTGGGCCGAAGCGCGCCCGCTGGCTCGTCGAGACGGTCGGCGTCGTCGTGGCGGTGATCGGGGCGGTCCTCGGCCTGGCCGGGCTGCGGCGCGGCATCACACCCGAGCTCGGCCTGCTCGACGTCGGCAGCGCGGAGGGGCTGGCCGCGATTGAGATGCTGGGCGGACCGACTCGCGTTCTGCCCGTTCCCGCTCGATCGCCAGCACAAGCTATTCGCCAACGTCTTCATTAACTTCTCGGACGGGCCCGGCGGAGAGGTGAGCGGGGAGGCTCGCTCGGCCTCGGGTCCGATGCCGGACGGCAAGGGCGAGTTCGCCCATCAGGCGCAACCGGCCGCTATGGGCGAGGAGCCGCACCCCAGCCCGCCCGGCGAATCGACCCACTCAGCGCTCGCCGACGGCGTCTTCATCGCTGAGTCGACGCGGGCCCGATCGCGGCCTGGCACGACCGCCTCGACCGCGCCGGCCCCGGCCGCGGTCGAGGCGCGCGGCTCCGCGCCGC
>JBHOQZ010000389.1:0-4727 GCA_042408635.1 Chloroflexota bacterium | reverse complement strand
CCGAAGCCGCCGCCCACGTCCGGCGCGATCACGCGCAGCTTGTGCTCGGGGATGTTGAGCACGAAGGCGCCCATCAGGAGCCGGTGGATGTGCGGGTTCTGGCTCGTCATCCAGACGGTGGTCTCGTCGGTGAACGGATCGTGCCGGGCGACGCAGGCGCGCGGCTCGATGGCGTTGGGAATGAGGCGGTTGTTGACGAGCTGGAGGCGGGCGACCTTGGCCGCCTTGCCGAACGCCGCGTCGGTGGCGTCCTTGTCCCCGATGCTCCAGGTGAAGGCAATGTTGTTGGGCACGTCGGCGTGGAGCTGGGGCGCCCCCGGCTCAGCCGCCTGCTTCGGGTCGACCACGCAGTCAAGCGGCTCGTAGTCGACGCGCACGAGCTCGGCGGCGTCGCGCGCGGCGTAGGGGCTGTCCGCGAGCGCGACCGCGACCGCGTCCCCGGCGTAGCGCACCTTCTCGTGCGCCAGCGGCGGGTGCGGCGGGATCTTGAGCGTCGGCAGCATCCAGCCGCAGGGCAGCGAACCGACGCCGCTCTTCTGCATGTCGGCGCCGGTAAAGACCGCCCGCACGCCCGGGTGGGCCAGCGCCGCGCTCGCGTCGACCCCGCGGATGATGGCGTGGCCGTAGGGTGAGCGGACGATGGCGGCGTAGAGCATGCCGGGCAGGTGGAGGTTATCGACGAATGAACCGTGGCCCGTGATCAGGCGCGGGTCCTCGCGCCGCTTGATGGCAGAGCCCAGCACTCCGGTAGCCATGGCGATACCTTCTCTCTTCCCCAGCCGCGCCCTGGGCGCGGCCAGGCAACTCCGGCACGGTGACGCTCCCGCCCTCGCGGGGGTGTCCGCGTGGCCTGCTCCGCTGATCGGCAGGGCGCAGGCGCGCCGGACGGCCCGCCGCCGGGGCGGGACCGGGGCGGCTAGTCGTCGGCCGGGACCGGCGCCGCCTGCGACTCACGCATCGTCTTGGCCGCGGCCATGATCGCCTTGACGATGTTGTGATAGCCGGTGCAGCGGCAGAGGTTGCCTTCGAGGCCGGCACGGACCTCCTGCTCGGTCGGGTTGGGGTTCTGCTTGAGCAGGTCGACGGCCGTCATGATCATGCCGGGGGTGCAGTAGCCGCACTGGAGGCCGTGGTGCTCCCAGAAGGCCGCCTGAAGCGGGTGCAGCTCGCCCTCACGCGGGGCCAGGCCCTCGATCGTCGTCACATTCGCGCCCTCGCACTGGACCGCCAGCACGGTGCAGGACTTGACCGCCTGGCCGTCGATGTGGACGGTGCAGGCGCCGCACTGGCTGGTGTCGCAGCCGACGTGGGTGCCGGTGAGGTTCAGGTAGTCGCGCAGGAAATGGACGAGCAGCAGCCGGGGCTCGACCTCGGCCGAGCGGGCAACGCCGTTGACGGTGATGGTGACCGGGACTTTCTTCGTCGCGTCAGTCATCGCAACAACCTCTCTCGTGCCACGCGCGTGCCTGGACGTGGCCGATCTCGGGGGATGTCGGCGCGGCGTCGCGCCCATGGAATGCGCACAAGGTGACGTACAGAGGCGGGCGTGAGAGCGGTAGCCGTCACCTCCCTTCCTGCCAGAGGGTGTGTGGTGCGGCGCCGACGCGCCGGGGCACGTGCGCTCGGAAACCGGCCCAGCCTGCCGGTGCCTGGTGTGGCGTCACGGCATGATAGGGGTCGCTTCCGCGCCCTGTCAACGAAAAGCAGTCGCTCGGCCCCTGTTCGCTTGCATGAACCGGTTGATTAGGTTATCCTAATGGCGATTTCGATACTACTAACTAGTGGCCGATCCGCCGCGCTTGCGGCTGAGTCTGGTATAACGGACAATGAGGTCGGCCGAAGGGGGCGGCCCGGCGACGACGCCGGCCGCCGGGTGGAGGGAGTGCGGGTGATCGACACCGGAGTGGCCGGGCTCACCGTCGAGCGGGTAGAGGGGCTCAGCGTCGAGCGGGCCGAGGTCGAGGCGATCGCGCGGGCGCTGCGCGAGCGCCGCAGCATCAAGCTCAAGCACCTGCGGCCCGACCCGGTCCCCCTCGACGTCGTCGGGCAGATGCTCGAGGCCGCCAACTGGGCGCCCAACCACGGCCGAACCGAACCCTGGCGCTTCGTCGTGTTCACGGGCGAGGGCCGGCGCCGGCTGGGCGAGGCGTTCGGCGAGGCGTACCGCCGCAGCACCCCGCCCGAGCGGTTCGATCCCGCCGGCTACACCGCCCAGCGCGACAAGGTCTGGGGCGCGCCGGTCTGGATCGCCATCGGCATGGTGCCCGGCCTCAACCCGAAGATCCCAGAGTTCGAGGACACGATCGCGGTCGGCTGCGCCGTGCACAACATGCAGCTCGTCGCCTGCGCCCACGGCCTGGGCTCGCAGTGGACGAGTGGGCTGACCGCGCTCCACCCGCACACGGCCGAGGTCGTCGGCTTCGAACCACCGACCCGGCTGCTGGGGTTTCTCTACATCGGCTACCCGGCCGTCGACTGGCCGCGCGGCGAGCGCGGCCCGATCGCGGACAAGGTGCGCTGGGTCGAGGCGTAGCGGTTGCCTTGATCGTTCGGAGGTGACGGTCGTGACGTTGCTCGATCGCTGGGTGCGGCGCCCGGCCTGCCTGGCGGTGGCCGCGCGCGGGAGCGGGGAGGCAGCGAGCCTCGACCCCGCCGAGGGCATGCCGCCGCACCGCCTGCGCCTGGACGATCCGAACGATCGACCGGTCATCTCGCTGCGCGGGCTCACCCGCCGCTTCCCCGGCGCCGCCCGCGCCGCCGTCGACGGCCTCTCGCTCGCGCTCCAGCCGGGCGAGATCCTGGCGCTGCTCGGCCCCTCCGGCTGCGGCAAGACGACGACGCTGCGCCTGGCCGCCGGCTTCGAGCCGCCCGACCGGGGCGAGATCCGCATCGACGGTGAGTTGGTGGCGCGCGCCGGCTGGGCGCTCCCGCCCGAGCGCCGGCGGCTCGGCATGGTCTTCCAGGATCTCGCCCTCTTCCCGCACCTCACCGTTGCCGAGAACATCGCCTTCGGGCTGAAGGGGCTCGGGCGTGCCGCCCGGGCGGCGCGCGTGGCCGAGCTGCTGGCGCTGGTGGAGCTGGCCGACTACGGCGCGCGCTACCCGCACCAGCTCTCGGGCGGCCAGCAGCAGCGCGTCGCCCTCGCGCGGGCGCTCGCCCCCCGGCCGCGCGCCCTGCTGATGGACGAGCCGTTCAGCACGCTCGACGCGGCGACCCGCGCCGGCGTGCGCGGCGAGGTGATCGACATCCTGCGCCACGAGAGCGTGGCGGCGCTGCTGGTCACCCACGACCAGGACGAGGCGCTGACGGTGGCCGACCGGGTGGCGGTGATGCACCACGGCCGCGTCGAGCAGATCGACACGCCGGCCGCGATCTACCACCGCCCGGCGACGCGCTTCGTGGCGCGCTTCATCGGCGAGGCCGACCTGCTGCCCGTCCACGTGGTCGGGGGGAGCGCGCTGGGCGAACTGGGCGATGTGCCGGTCGGCTCGGCCGAGTCGGGGCCGGCGGAGCTGCTGGTGCGCCCGGAGGAGGTCGACTTCCAGCAGGGGGTGCGCGGCGGCGTGCCCGCGGTGGTGGTCGCGCGCGACTACCGCGGCTCGGGCGCGGTCTACACGCTCCGCCTGCCCTCGGGGGTGACGGTGCGCAGCCGCCAGCCGGCGAGCACGTTCGTCCAGCCGGGCGTGACCGTCTCGCTCCAGCTCAGGCTCGGCCACGTCGTCCTGTTCCGGGGTGAGCGGCTGATGCTCTCGCGCTGCCTCAACGACTACTGTCCCTGCATGCTCGGCTGTCCCGTCCACGCCGGCGCCCGCGCCCCCCGCGTCGACTTCGAGGCGCTGGGCGTCGCGGTCGGGTAGGGGGGCGGCCCCCCGGCCCTGCCAATGCTGGGTGAGGGACGGCCCCCCACCCCCCAATGCTGGGGGGCCTTGGTGGTCGGCGCTGGGCTGTTGGCGGACTGCGCCCGGCTGCCTCCAGCCCTGACAGTGGCACCGCTCGGCCCACGCGCATCCCTCGTCACCCCCCAGGATTGGGGGGCCGGGGGCGCCGTCCTTCCCCAGCATTGGGGGCTGGGGAACTCGCTCAGGCCGGCCAGGGCTGGGCGCCGCCGTCGACGCGGAGCACCTGGCCGCTGACGAATGGGCCCGGCCCGGTGACGAGGAACTCGACGGCGCGGGCGACGTCCTCCGGCTGGCCGTAGCGCAGCAGGGAATCCTGGATCGCGAGGCGCGCCTCGTCGACCTGGCGCGAGGCGACGAAGCGCGGCGTGATCGTGTCCCCCGGCGCCACGCAGTTCACCGGCACGTTGTACTGGCGCAGCTGCGCCGCCAGGCAGCGCGTGTAGTGCGTCAGGCCCGCCTTGGCGGTGGCGTAGATCGCGCCGCGCTCGCGCCCGCTGAAGGCGGCGACGCTGCCGATCGTGACGATCCAGCCGCTGCGGCGCGCCATCATCTCGGGCGCCACGGCGCGGCAGACCAGGATGGCGGCGAACAGGTTGCGGTCGAGGATCGCGCGCACATCCTCGACCGGGATGAAGACGCAGTCGTTGGGCTCGGGCTTGCCCGCGTTCGGGCCGGCGGTGCCGGCCGCGCCGATGTCGCCCCCGGCGTTGTGGACCAGGATGTCGATCCGCCCGAAGCGGGCGTGGATCTCGCCGACGATCCGCTCGACCGCGGCCGGGTCGGTCAGGTCGCCGTGCACCGCCAGCACCTCGGCGCCGGTCTCGGCGG
>JBHOQZ010000387.1:0-2272 GCA_042408635.1 Chloroflexota bacterium | reverse complement strand
CGGAGCCCTGCGGGGCGCTGCCGCGCGATCCGTGCGCGGCGCGCGGCAGCGCCCGGCAGGTAGTGGGGGCGACGCTGAGATGCTCCGGATCGTACTCGGGTTCGACGCCTCACCCGACGCGCAGGCCGCGGTCGACTTCCTGCGGGCGCTGCCGCTGGCCGGCCGGGCCTCGGTCCTCGTCGTGACGATCGGCGAGGTGCCCGACGCCAGCCACCGCGGCTACGTCGTGGTGCCGGGGATCCAGGAGCTGCTGCGCCAGGTGCGCGAGGAGGAGTTGCGTGAGGCGGAGGCGACCGCCCGCCTCGCCTGCCACCAGCTCGAGCAGGCTGGCATCGAGGCGGCGGCGCGGGGCGAGGTCGGCAAGGCCGGCGCGGTGCTGCTGCGCGTGGCCCGCGAGGCGGCGGCGGACCTGGTCGTGGTCGGGGCGAAGGGCGTGTCCGCCGTCGAGCAACTCCTGATCGGCAGCGTGGCCGAGGCGGTGCTGAGCGGCTCGTCCTGCCCGGTGCTGGTGGTGCGCCCCGGCGGCCCGTTGCGGCGGGTCCTGGTGGCGGTCGACGGCTCGCCCAGCTGCGAGGCCGCGGTCGATTTTATCGCCGGGCGCCGGCTGCCCCAGCCGGAGGGGGTGGACATCACGGTGCTGAGCGTGGCCAGGGGCGAGCGGCTGCGGCTGCCGCTGATCGACGAGGAGTGGCTCGCCCGCCTGCTGCCGGGTCAGGAGGCGCAGGCCGAGGCCGAAGCGGCAGCGGCCAAGGCGGTCGCCGAGCGGGCCCGGCAGCGATTCGCCGGCGCCGGTTTCCCGGTGGCGGTGCGCGTCGAGGCGGGACGCCCGGCCGAGCGTATCCTGGCGGTGGCGGGTGAGGTGGGTGCCGACCTGACGGTGCTCGGCCGGCGCGGGCTGACCGGGGTGCGCGAGCTGATGCTGGGCAGCGTCTCCCGCGAGGTGGTAAACCGCTCGCTGTGCAGCGTGCTTGTCGTCGGGGGCAGCGAGGGGTAACGTATTGCCAGCTTCACCCCCATCGAGCCGGGGTGCGAAGGCAAGGGCAGGAGGAACGCAATGGCGCGGCTGGCCGAGCGCACGAACCTCTTCACCGAGTCGGTGATTCGCGAGATGACCCGCCTCATCCATCTGCACCAGGGCGATCGCGGGATCAACCTGGCGCAGGGCTTCCCCGATTTTCCGGCGCCGCTGGAGCTGAAGGAGGCGGCCTGCGCCGCGATCCAGGCCGACATCAACCAGTACGCCATTACCTGGGGCTCGGTGGCGCTGCGCGCCGGCCTGGCGGGCAAGCTGAAGCGGTTCTACGGCGTCGATGTCGACCCGGAGCGCGAGATCACCGTCTGCTGCGGCGCGACCGAGACGATGATCTCCGCGCTCATGGCGATCTGCAACCCGGGCGACGAGGTCATCGTCATCAAGCCGTTCTACGAGAACTACTGGCCCGATGCCGTGCTCTCCGGCGCCACGCCGCGCTTCGTCACGCTGCGCGAGCCCGACTGGCACCTCGACCTCGACGAGCTGGCCGATACGTTCAACGAGCGCACCAAGGCGATCATCATCAACACGCCCAACAACCCGACCGGCAAGGTCTTCACGCGGGCGGAGATGAGCGCGATCGCCGAGCTCTGCCAGCGCTGGGACGCCTTCGCGATCACCGACGAGATCTACGAGCACCTCGTCTACGAGGGTGAGCACATCGCCATGATGACGCTCCCCGGCATGCGCGAGCGCACGATCACGATCAGCGGCGCCTCGAAGACCTACAGCGTGACCGGCTGGCGCGTCGGCTGGGCGATCGCGCCGCCGGAGGCGACCAATGCGCTGCGCAAGGTGCACGACTTCCTCACCGTCGGCGCGCCGGCCCCGATGCAAGCGGCGATCGCGGTGGCGGTCAACCTGCCCGACAGCTACTACGACGAGTTCCTGCGCGGCTACCGCGAGCGCCGCGACTACCTGATCCCGGAGTTGCAGCGGCTCGGCTTCGCCTGCCGCCCACCAGCCGGCGCCTACTACGTGATGACCGACATCTCGGGCTTCGGCTTCCCCGACGACGTCTCCTTCGCGCGCTATCTCGTCACCGAGATCGGCGTCGCGGTCGTGCCGGGCTCCAGCTTCTACGGCGACGACCAGCACGGCCGCCAGCGCGTGCGCTTCTCCTTTCCGAAGCAGATGTCGACGCTGCGGCGCGCGGTCGAGCTGCTCGAGCGCGTGCAGGCGCGGGCGGCGGTCTGACGGCGTTGGCCGGCGTCGAGACCGACCGCGCCGCCGCGCCGG
>JBHOQZ010000386.1:0-4367 GCA_042408635.1 Chloroflexota bacterium | reverse complement strand
CACCGCGACCGGCGAGGGCACGGCCGCCGGCGAGGGCGAGGGCGAAGCGGCCGCCACCGCCGGCGAGGCCGCGGGTGATGCTGCGGCGGCGGGGCTCGGGCTGCTCACCGCCGCCACGGTCGCCACGGCCAGCGGCGACGGCGAGGTCGAGACCGGGTCCGAGGCGGGCCCAATCGGCGAGGCCTGGGCGGTCGAGGCTGGGGCCGGGGCGCGGGTCGGCTCGGCCGGCTGCCCGCCGCAGGCGACGAGCAGCGCCAGCACGAGGCCGAAGCCCAGGCTGGTGGGCGCGCGCAGAGTTCGCATGCGTCTATCCCCTCCGGTAGCAGGTTTGGTGGCAGGGCGCCGGGCGACACCGATCCCGCCGCCCCACGCCCGGCCTGGTCGCCCTCGTTGACGCGCGGCTGCCCTGCCCGGTTCCGGCTCACGCACCCGGCGGCGCCGCCACCGCGGCGGCCGCTCGCCACTCCGGGGACGGGCACCACCCCGGCGCGAAGTGGCACCGGCGCGACCCCGAACCGAAACCGGACCGCGTGCGGGCGGCCGGTCTAGGCCGGCCGCGGCGGCTTCCAGACCGAGAAGCGGTCCTCGATGCGCCGGATCAGGTTGTCGATCAGCGCGACCAGCACCATCAGCACGACGAGCCCGGCGTAGACGCCCGTAGCGTCGTACATCGCCTGCGAGAAGGCGATCCGGCGGCCGACGCCGGCCGTCGAGACGATGTACTCGGCGACGACCGCGCCGACCAGCGCAAAGCCGACGCTCGTGCGCAGGCTCGTGAAGATCCAGGTCAGCGCCGACGGGATCAGGACGTGGCGGGTCAGGTCGCGCCCGCGCGCGCCCAGGATGCGCGCGTTGTCGACGATGTTGGGGTCGACCTCCTTGATGCCGGAGTAGGTGGCGAAGAAGACGACGAAGACGACGAGCACCGTGCTCATCGCCACCTTCGAGGCAAGCGCCGTGCCGAACCAGAGGATGAAGAGCGGCGCCAGGATGACGCGTGGCATGCCGTTGAGGAGCACCAGCACCGGTGCGAAGATCGCCGAGAGCCACTCCGAGCGCGCCAGCACGAAGCCGATCGTAACGCCGATGATCGTGCCGAGCACGAAGCCCATCAGCGTCTCCTGCATCGTGATCGCGATGTCGGCCCAGAGCACACCGCTCGTGATCCAGTCCCAGAGTGTGAGCGCGATGTCGCTGGGGGCGCTGTAGAAGAAGCGGTCGATCGCGGTCTTGCGCGAGGTCGGCTCCCACGGCCACGGGTTGCGCGCACCCAGCTCCCAGAGCGCGAGAAACAGGACCAGCAGCGCGAGCTGGATCGCCCGGGCGTTCCAGGCGTTCACGCCGAACCTAGCCCTGGTTTCGCGGGTTGGCGGCCCCGAGTCGGCTCTTCTCATAGCTGATCAACACCTCGTCGCGCAGGTCGTGCCAGATCCGTTCGTAGATGGCGGTGAACTGCGGATCGAACCGCACCTCGGTCACGTTGCGCGGCCGCGGGATCGCGACCGGGTAGGTCGCCTTGATCCGGCCAGGCGCCGCCGTCATCACCACCACCTCGTCCGAGAGCGCGATCGCCTCCTCCAGATCGTGGGTGATGAACAGCACGGTCTTCTGGTACTCCGCCCAGAGCTCGAGCAGCTCGTTCTCCATGAGATTGCGCGTCTGCACATCCAGCGCCGAGAAGGGCTCGTCCATGAGGATGATGCGCGGGTCGTAGACGAGCGACTGGGCCAGCGCCACGCGCTTGCGCATGCCGCCGGAGAGCTGGTAGGGGTAGTAATGCTCGAACCCGGCCAGACCCACGCGCGCGATCCACGAGCGGACGCGTTCGGGGATCTGGGCCTTCGGCCAGCGGCGGAAGATGAGCGGCGCCGCCACGTTGTCGTAGACCGTCTTCCACGGCATGAGCGCGTCGCGCTGGAAGAGGAAGCCGACGTCGGGCTGGACGCCGCGCACGGGCTGACCATCGACGTAGATCTCCCCCAAGGTCGGCTCGGCCAGCCCGGAAACGAGCGTCAGCGTGGTGGATTTGCCGCAGCCGGAGGGGCCGACGATCGAGACGAAGCGCGTGGGCATGATGTCGAGCGTGATGTTCTCGAGAGCGGTGAACCGCTGGCCGCGCGTCTCGAACACCTTGCCGACGTTGCGCAGCGCGATCAGCGGCTGCGCGCGCCCCGACTCGCCGGGCGGGCGCGCGGGCTCGGTGCGCGTGGTCTGCGTCTCCACCCTAGATCACCCCCTCCGCGCGCAGCCGCTCGACCTCCTCCGCCGAGAGGCCCAGCTCTTCCATCAGCACCTCGTCGGTGTGCTCGCCCAGCAGCGGCGGGTGACGCCGGATGTCGGCCGGGGTGCCCGAGAGCTTGAACGGGATGCCGACCAGCTTGACCGTGCCGGCGGTCGGGTGGGGCACCTCGACGACCATCTGCCGGTGCAGCACCTGCGGGTTCGAGAAGACGCGGTCGAGCGTGTTGATTGCGCCGCACGGGATCTCGTGCTGCCGGAAGAGTGCCAGCCACTCGTCGACCGGCCGCGCCGCCAGCGCGGTCTGGAGCTCGGCGATCAGCGCCGCCCGGTTGGCGATGCGGGCCGGGTTGGTCCGGTAGCGCTCGTCCTCGGCCAGCTCGGGCCGCTCGATCGTGCGGCAGAGGTCGGCGAACTGCCGGTCGTTGCCCACCGCCAGCACGAACCAGCCATCGCTGGCGCGGAACGTCTGGTAGGGCACCACCGTCGGGTGGGCGTTGCCCCAGCGGCGCGGGAGCTCGCCCGCGACCAGGTAGCTCGAGGCGATGTTGGCGAGCCACGACACCGAGGTCTCGAGCAGGGAACAATCGACGCGCTGACCGACCCCGGTCGCCTCGGCCACCCGCAGCGCCGCCAGCGTCGCGATCGTCGCCATCATCCCGGTGGTCAGGTCGGAGATGGCGACGCCGACGCGAATCGGCTCCCCGTCCGGCTCGCCGGTGATGCTCATGATGCCGCTCTCGGCCTGGGCCACGTAGTCGTAGCCGAGGCGGCCGGCGTCGGGACCGTCGGGGCCGTAGCCCGAGATCGAGGTGAAGACGAGGCGCGGGTTGATCTCGCGCAGATGGTCGTAGCCGATCCCCCAGCGCTCAAGGGTGCCGTGCTTGAAGTTCTCGACCACGACGTGGGCGCCCTTGACGAGCTCGACTAGGAGGCGGCGCCCCGCCTCGTGCTTGAGGTTGAGGGTGATGCCGCGTTTATTGCGGTTCGGGTAGAGGTAGTAGGCAGCCTCCCCGCCCGCGAACGGCGGCCCCCAGAAGCGGGTGTCGTCGCCGTGGCCGGGCAGCTCGACCTTGATGACGTCGGCGCCGAGGTCGCCCAGCAGCATCGCGCAGTACGGCCCGGCTAGCACCCGCGAGATGTCGATGACCCGCACACCGTCCAACGGTCGCTGCACGCCGGCACCCCCACGCTCCTCTAGCCGCCCATGCTACGTCCGCGCCGACGGGCTGTCAAAGCCCTGGGCGGTCGCTACACCCGGAGGCGCGGGTCGAGCGCGTCGCGCAGGCTGTCGCCGAGCAGGTTGAAGGCAAAGACGGAGAGCGAGATCGCCACGCCGGGAGCGATCGCCAGCCAGGGCGCCTGCTCGAGATACTGGATCCCGGCGCCGCGCAGCATCAGCCCCCAGGCCGGCGTCGGCTCAGAGACGCCCAGACCCAGGAAGCTGAGCGATGACTCGGCCAGGATCGTTTGCCCGAGGAACGCCGACAGTAGCACTAGGAACGGCGCAATCGTGTTGGGCAGCAGGTGCCGGAAGATGATGCGCGCGTTGCCCACGCCGAGGCAGCGCGCTGCCTCGACGTACTGCATCTCGCGCAGCGTCAGGCCGCAGGAGCGGATGACGCGCGAGGCGCGCGGGACAATCGGTACGGTGATCGCGAAGATGACGTTGGCGAGCCCGCCGCCGAGCGCCGCCACCACCGCCACCGCCAGCACGATCAGCGGAAAAGACACCAGGATATCCATGATGCGCTCGAGCAGGAGGTCGACCCAGCCGCCGAAGTAGGCGCCGGTCATGCCGAGCACGGCGCCCAGCGTGCAGCCGAAGAACGCCGAGAAGAAGCCGACTGTGAGCGCGGTGCGGGCGCCGTAGAGCAGGCGGCTGAAGACGTCGCGGCCGAACTGATCCGTGCCAAGGAGATGGTGGGCGCTGGGCGGCCGGAGCTGGTTGCCCAGGTCGTTCGCCACCGGGTCGTAGGGCGCGATCAGCGGCGCGAAGATCGCCAGCACTAGCATCGCCAGCACGACGATGGCGCCGGCGAAGCCGAGTGGCTGGCGCCGCGCAAACTGGCCGAGGGTGGCGAGCCGGCCCCGCCTGGTCGGCAGGCGCTCGGCGGGCAGGGCGAGCG
>JBHOQZ010000384.1:0-3290 GCA_042408635.1 Chloroflexota bacterium | reverse complement strand
GCCACGGCGTGCCCGTCACGCCCCGCGGCGCGGCCAGCGGCCAGACCGGCGGCGCCGTGCCCGCGCGCGGCGGCATCGTCGTCGACCTCTGCCCGCTCAACCGCATCCTCGAGGTGGACGAGGCGAACCTTCAAGTGCTATGCGAGCCGGGCGTCGTTCACGCCCAGCTCAACGCGTTCCTGGCGAAGCGCCGCCTCATGTTCCCCCCGGACCCGGGCAGCTCGCGCATGTGCACCGTCGGCGGCATGGTCGCCAACAACTCGCGCGGCATGCGGGCGATCAAGTACGGCGCCACCGGCGACTACGTACTCGGCCTGGACGTGGTGCTGGCCGACGGGCGCCTCATCACGACCGGGTCGGTCGGCTCGCGCGCGCTCCAGTCCTCATCGGGGATCGACCTGACCAGGCTGTTCGTGGGCTCGGAGGGGCTGTTCGGGATCATCGTCGGGTTGCGGCTCAAGCTGCTGCCCGTGCCCGCGGCGAAGGGCCTGGTGATGGCGCTCTTCGACAACCTCGACAACAGCCCGATCGCGGTCCAGCGCGTGCTCCAGGCCGGCATCATCCCCTCCGCCATCGAAATCCTGGATCGCGAGGCGATCCGGGCGGCCAACCTCTACCGGCCCCAGCTCGGGCTGCCTGAGGTCGACGCGCTCCTGCTCTTCGAGGTGGACGGCTCGCCGCCGGCCGTGGCGTGGGAGGCGCCCCGGATCGTCGAGACGATCGAGGATCTGGCGCTGCGGGTCGAGACCTCAAACGACCCCGCCTGGGTCACCAAGATCTGGGATGGGCGCTCGGTGGTGGGCGCGGCAGCGGGCCGAATCAAACCCGGCGGCTCGCGCGTCTATGCCGGCGAGGACGTGTGTGTGCCGATCAGCCGCATCCCGGAGGCGTTGCGTGGCATCCACGCGATCGCGGCGCGCCACGCCATCCCGATCATCACCTACGGCCACGTCGGCTGCGGCATGCTCCACCCCGGCCCGGTCGTCGACCGCACGAACCCGGACGAGGTGCGGCGGGTGCTGCTGGTGGCGGACGAGATCAACCGGCTCGCGCTCGAGTTGGGGGGTACCACGACGGGTGAGCACGGCGTGGGCATCAGCCGCCAGCCCTACATGGCCGCCGAGCACGGACCGGCGCTGGCGGTGATGCGCCAGCTCAAGGCCGCGCTCGACCCGAACGGCATCCTCAACCCCGGCAAGGTGCTCGAGCCGCCGGACCCGGATCCGCCGCCGCCCCCGACGGACGGGCGAGGGCGTCCAGGCGACCACGGTTTCGCGCGCTGGCCGCTCGCAGTGGTGGCGCGGGCCGGCCGGGCGATCGGGCGGCGCAACGGCGCCCGGGCGCCGTCGTGAGCCGGCGGCCCGGCCAGGAGGGACGAGATGGCGGGGCCGCGGCCGGCGGGACTTGTGCGGGTGAGCGGCTTGCACTAGGATGGTGGCCGCCGCGGCCAAAAGTGCGGTGAGGGAGTGGGCGGCGTGCATAAGATTACGGTGCTGTATCCGCAGGGTGAGCTGGACGAAACGTACTACGAACAGAACCACGCCCCGCTGGTGCAGCGGCACCTCCAGGCGCTCGGCGCAAAGCGGTTCTTCTACGAGCGCCTGCTGCCTGGGCCCGACGGCGCGGCGCCACCGTACCGGCTGATAGCGCACTTCTTCTTCGACGACGCGTCCAGCCTCCAGCGGGCGATGCGCTCGCCGGAGATGGGTGAACTGGTGCGCGACATCAAGAACTTTTACCCGGGGCGGGTGCAGGTCCTCGTCGGCGAGGTCAAGGAGTAGCCGGGCCGAGAAGGGCCGCCGCCCCGCACCATGGTCGCCGGCACGCCCCTGTCGGCGCGGCCGCGCCCGGCCGTCCAGCCCCGGGCGGGCGCGGTGAAGCGGAGGTGATCGGCGAAGTCGCGACGCTCGCGCGGTCCGCTGGACGGGGGGCCGCGCACCCTGAACCGATAACCGGGCCCGGGCGGGCGCCCGGGCCAGCGCCAGGTGAGAAGGAGAACACCAGGATGGCCAGGATTAAACTGGCTGCCATCGTGATGGTGGTCGTGAGCCTGCTGCTGCCGGGGGCGCTTGGCGCAGCCGAGGCGCTTGCGGCTGGACCCACCATCACGGTCGAAGGGCCGACCGACTCGGCCACCCTCAAGAACGCGACCGACGTGCTCGGCTGGGCGGTCGACCGCGCCGCGGCCAAGGGCACCGGCATCGACGCCGTCCACATCTACCTCGACGGCGTGGCCGGCAAGGGCAAGTTCCTCGGCGCGGCCGACTACGGGCTCGTGCGCCAGGACGTGGCCCAGGCGCTGGGCAGCCCGCGCTTCGCCCCGTCGGGGTTCAAGTACCCGTTCGACGTGCGCGACTACGTCGGCGAGCGTTACCTCTACGTCTACGCGCGCAGCGTGAAAACGGGCTGGACCCACGTCAAGGTCAAGATCATCGTGGAGGTCGAGACGACCAATGCGCCGCCGGCACCGCCCGCGCCGCTGCGCGGGCCGGGGCCGCAGTTCCTCGCCCCGCCGCCTGGCCTGCCGGTGGCTGGCCAGAACTACAGCTACAGCTACAGCGCCTCGGTGCAGACCCAGATCAGTGGCCCCGCGCCGACCTACGGCAGCCCGCCGACGCCGCCCAGCGCCTACGGCTACAACGCCCCGCCCGCCCCGCCGAGCGGCTACGGCTACAGCGCACCGCCGGCTCCGCCGCCGGCGCAACCGCCGCTGAGCCCGGCCTGGGCGGTGGCGCAGCAGGCCGGCCAGATCGGCGACTACACCCTGCCCTACATGGACGCCCTCTACCTGGGCGTGGGTGAATCGTCGGGCGCGCAGCTCTACGCGCTCCTGATCGATCCGGGCGGCGTCCCCGGCTGGCTCGGCCAGTCGTGGGAGGCGCGCTATGACTGGACGCTCCAGACGGCGCGCGCCTTCGCCAGCTACCACCCCGGCCAGCCCACGGCGTTCATGCTGATGTACTACAGCATCGAGCCGGTGCCGCCCCCGCCCGACAGCAAGTGGGCGGTCAACGTGGGCGCCGGGCCGCAGCCCGGCACGTTCCAGGTGGCGAACGTGCTCGCCTTCGGCATGCACCGCCCCGGCCAGGGCTACCAGATCGACATCCGCTCGTACTGATCGGGGCGACCCCCGGGCGCTCCCCCTCGTACCGGGAGCGCTCGGGCCGTCCACGCGCCGCGCGGGTTGCCGTTCCGGCGGCTCGCGCACCCTCAGCAGGGCTCGATCGCGATCGGCCCCGGCTCCGCTGGCACCGGAGCCGGGGCCCTCTTCGTCACCGCCGCCGCGCCGA